>JAPOHM010000001.1 GCA_029979405.1 Methanobacteriota archaeon | reverse complement strand
CCCGCTGCAAGCGCTCAACGCTTGATGTTAGGCACGGGTTTAGGGTTGTTATTAGCGACAGGGTTTGGTTACATATCCGGAGTTACAAATCTGAATTCTGTTGGGTTTGATTTACTAATTCCTTTCTTGGGACTATTGCTTATTTTTTGCTCCTTCTTAGTTAAACAAGAAAATGGTGTTTTCTCGTCACTTTTCCCTAATCAGGATAATTCGCAACTGTCAGCAGAAGTTGAAAATGAATTAACACAATCAAGAAAGCATGATCAGTTGGGTGATGCGTGGGCTAAGTTAGAACACTCGATGCTTTCCAAAGAACTGGAGGAAGAATGATGCAGTTTTATCCACAAAATATTGCGGATCCATCCAAGAAGAAAAAACAGAATTATTGGATAATGGCTGCAGTTTGTTTCGTTTTATACATTATATTCATTGCAATTTCTCTCAGTGCACCCGGGGCTACGGGAGAGTATGAACCCAATGGAATGTATTATGTCTGTGAAAACGGAGAAGAAGTATACGACACGTTCGTAGAGAACGATGGTTATGAACATTGTAGCGATGGCTCTGACGAACCGCATGACAATGAATCGGTGACAGTGTGTGCTGGAGCGAGTTGTTGCTTTTCGATTATTTTTGGGATCAGCGCCCTAAGTGTAAAACCATCACAGAGAGTAATGATTATTCAAAATCCCCAACCTATGGTTGTCCCCCAACAAATTACAATTCAAAACCAAATTCCTGTTCAACAAACTCAACCAATAATTCAACAGCCTCAACAACAGCAAAATGCTATTCCACGACCTCCGACGAAAGAAGAGCAGGGTTCGAGTGACTGGGTGACTAAGGCTAAAAACTTGGAGATGGCTAGGAACTGGGAAGAGGCTGCAAAGGCGTATGAAAAGGCTGGATTGTATGCCGAAGCGGGGAGAATTCGCCAAGAACACATGGAAAAGAGTCAACCAATGGTTCAAATTGGTCAAGTTGGTAATACGGTACTGAACGACTCAGTTATGATTGCTGAAGGTGGCAAAAAAACCTGTACTAATTGTGGGAATCAGTGTGAATTAGATTGGACAATTTGTCCAAACTGTTCTAACCCTTTGTGAGAAAGGTTTGATTGCCTTGACTATCTCCCAAGATTTGAGGGAGAGACATGAGCGACGTCCCAGATGGATTATACTACACGAAAGAACATGAATGGTTGAAAGTTGAAGGTGACGAGGTTATCATTGGAATAACTGACCACGCTCAAAACGCATTAACTGATATCGTTTACATCGAATTGCCTGAGGTTGGAGAAACATGTGGGGACATGGGAGAGTTTGCAATTGTTGAATCTGTAAAATCTGCATCCCCTATTTTTGCACCACTTGGAGGGGAAATTACCGCTGTAAATGATGCATTGGACGATACTCCAGAATTAATGAATGAAGACCCTTATGGCGAGGGTTGGATCGTTAGAATGAGGCTCGATGATGCCTCTGCAATCTCCAGTTTGATGTCTCCTGCAGACTACAAAGCTGAGATTGGCGAGTGAAATAGATGTTTTACATCTACGTAGACGGTTCTTGTATCGGCAATCAAAATGTCGACCAAAATACCCCTGCTGGATGGGGAGTAGTAATCGTGGTAGATTCAAATGACTTAGGCCGAGGCAATGGAGAAATTTTCCATGAATTTCATGGAAAGGTAATCACAGATAACGACGATGAGAAATTCATTGGAGCAGAAGTTGGTTCCAATAACACGGCGGAGCTAACAGCATTCGCAGAAGCCCTACGATGGTGTTTGGCCCAAGGGGGTGACGAGGATATCATCATTAAGACCGATTCTCAATATGCAGGAAATCAGGCTACGGGAAAGTGGAAGGCCAAAGCAAACAAAGAACTCGTAAATAAAGTTCAGAATTTATGGAAAGAGGTTTCAGAATTAAGAAATCTGTCTTGGGAGCACGTCAAAGCACATAGTGGCCACAGATGGAATGAACGCGCTGACCATTTGGCAATCAGGGCAGCGTTAGGAGAATTGCCTGAACCTCTCTCTTTTTGGAAGCCCGGTCAAAGATGATTCATCCATTCTTTGATATTCTCTGAAAGGTCCTTTCTATTCAAGGCATACTCAATTTGGCCCTTTAACCAAGAAGTGGGGTTGCCAGAATCATACCATTTGAAATTTTGATATTCAACTCCGATTAGTCCATCGTTTTCCATCCAGTGTTTCTGTATTGCAATGGATTGTAGTTCTCCGTGTTTTTCAAAATTATATCTTGAAAGTAAATCTGCAGTATCCGAGGTGAACAAATATCGACCGCACAAAACCAGTTTGGATGGAGCATTCTCCCTTTTAGGCTTCTCTACAATCGAAGTTATTTTTTCATCATCCATGGCAACAACGCCATAATTCTCAGGGTCTTTTACTGGAATCAGGCCTACGCAAGGAAGATTTGTTTCAGCGAATTTTTCTACCAGAAGTTTTGATGCGTTTGAAGGATAATAATCATCAGGAGTTGAGTAATTATCTAACAAAATGTTGTCCCCTAAGAGTACTAAAAAAGGGCCTGTGATTGAACTTAAGGCGCAATTTATTGCGTCCCCCAATCCTCTCGGCACTTCTTGTACATGCACTTCGACCTCAACGTCGTTGAAAGGCGAAATTAGATTTTGATCTATATCGCCTCTTTTCTCCGATATCCAAGAGTTGTCACCAATCACTTTTGAAAAGTCCTTTTTCGGTGAAGTGATTATGTGTATTTTCTTTACTCCCGCATGGACTGCTTCCCGCGCTAAATGCGTGATTGCTGGAATATCGACAAGCGGTAGGCTTTCCTTCGCCACCATTCCGCTTGCAGGTAGCATTCTCGACCCTATTCCTCCAGCGACGATTATTGCATCCTCAATACCCGCCATTACACCTTCGAGAACGCCATCGCTTTCAAGGGTCGCCCCCCGTAGGAGGGGCATGGGAGGGAAAACAGAATGGAAGTCATTCGCTATTGTAGGATTTGCAATGGTTGCAATTACTTTTACCGACCTCTCACCTGAAGGGCCTTGGAATGATGAAACTTTTACCTCTGGCTCCATTGGATTAGTCGGTATTGTCTGTCTTTACATTTCTTGGTTTAGATTTACATTTAACAGAAAAGGATTGATCCCAACGATTGACATTTGGAATGATCCGGAAAAATCTTCAATTCAGGTTATCATTGCAGGTATTGTCTTTCTGTTCCTTGGTTTTTCATTTGGTAGAATTGATTTTTTCCCAGACCCGTCGGGATTAATCTTGACCCTAATCGGAACGCTTGTTTTGACAAATGGAGTATATGTTTGGCTTTCTGTCGCAGGACCACTAGCCGAGAAAATAGATGAATCGGAGTGATTCAATCCAAGAAGCCCATATCGTCTAAAATATCCAGTGCATCACCAAGTTCTGGCAATTCCCCTTCTGTCATGTCTGAGACGTGTCTTTCGATTATTTCTGGGGTCTCAGGCATTTCCGCATCGCCGTCTAGCCACTTAATCCACTGGTCGACTCTTGATTCGTCTTTTATTCTCATAGGACCCCAAAGTGGTTCGAGGTCAAATGAACTAATCGACTTGAGCGTAATCGAAAATCGGTTTGCATCGACTTGATCCATTCTAATTAGTAATTCCTTCAACCTGGTCAGAACCACTTCATCACCATCTTCCCATAATTTGGGAATGATTTCTCTATTATCGTCATTGAATTCTTCGAGATAATCTCTAATTGTATGTACGATATTCCTCCTAACAATTCCAGACTTATGGCTACACAACTCAAGTATTTTGTCAGCCCACATTTCCTTATCTAAAAATCGCAAATCGCCAACTGTTGCACTTGCAGCGGCTAAAACGCTCTCATCATCATCTTCAAGCATTTTATCCATTAGAGGAATTGCGTCGAATGTGATTCTCCTAAACATTCTAGTCAGCACATCTGCCATAGCTCTCCTTGTAAGAAGGTCTTCCCTATTATTGAGAATTCTTATGCATTCTTTTGCAGAATCCATGTCCCCTTCGATTAGCTTAGCCAAGCAAGATACTACTCTGGTAGATACTTCTTCAGACGGGTCAGAACTTCGTCTGATGAGAATCTTAGAAATGCCTAAAGGTTCGATTAATTCCTTTCTCTCGATTAATAATTTGCACCACTCAATCAGCAATTTTCTTTTTTCTTCATCGCCGTTCTCCAGTTGTTCAAGCATCCATTTTGCAGCGTTAGCACCTGCTTCGTGGGCTACAACAGCCGTATTTCTTGGCACGACTGCATGAGGGTTCCAGTCTAGGCTGGAAGAGGTAACCTCAGGCTGAGTATGCCAGGTGCCTGGCCTCTCAGCTAGAGCTATTGACTCAACGAGATGATACCCTTGATGAACTGGCTGTCCATGAGCTGCGTCGCACAATCCGTTGAGCAAGCAAATTGCTAACCACCATCTATCTGCATCTGGTGAGGTCCTGTCAAGGGCTTGAGCAAACCATTCTGTTGCGATTGCAAATAGCAGTCTTTCATTGAGCACGTCTATTCGTTTTAGTAAAAATTTTTCATGAATCTCAAATGGGTCATCAGACAAATTCATTCTATGGGGTACAATCAGGTCAACGACTATTGCAAGGTGTCTGTCGAACATTCCTCTATCCGCATGTAGTAAAGCGAGTCCCTTCTCTGCTAAATCCCGCTCTTCTGTTGGATGGATTGGCGGAAAATCAGGGTCGAACAAGGGTGGCTCTGGCAAAGGCCATGACTTGACACCATTCTCCAAAGCCTCGACTAGCCTATCGGCTAACGACTCTAGAACGCTTTCTGATACCCTACTTCGACTTTTCATTTGAGCCCCCTCTCAGGAGAAATATTTGCAAACTCAAATGTCAAGTTCGATATTCAAATTCTGAATCAGTTCTTTGTATCGATTTCTGATTGTAACTTCAGTAACTCCGGCAACTTCAGCCACTTCTCTCTGAGTTCTTCTCTTACCGCATAATACACTTGCAATGTAAATGATTGACGCCGCTATGCCTGTTGGGCCTCTACCGCTGGTCAATTCTTTTTCTTGTGCCGCTTTGATTAACTCGTGAGCTTTTGATTCGACTTCAGCGTCAAGTCCAAGAC
Source organism: Methanobacteriota archaeon (assembly GCA_029979405.1). The sequence continues at coordinate 39,303 of JAPOHM010000001.1, read as the reverse complement.
CTGAGCAGAATCTGGAGATGTAATCTTCAGGGCCAGTTGGCATAATCTTCATCTTCAATTCCCTTACCATGAATCTGTAGGTTCTACCGATTTCTTTTCTTCCAGTCCTACTCGCCTGCCCAATTTCATCAAGGGTTCTTGGAACGTTACATTGTCTACATGCAGCATATAGTGAAGCCGCTGCTACCCCTTCTATGGAACGGCCTCTGATAAGTCTCTTTTCGACTGCTTTCTTGTAATTCACTGCCGCCGCTTCTCTGACTGATTTTGGTAGTTCGAGTCTGCTCGCCATTCGGTCAAGCTCGGCCAACGCCATTGCTAGGTTTCTTTCAGTAGCATTCGAAACCCTCGATCTCTTTTGCCACTTTCTCATTCGATAGAATTGAGACCTGTATCTTGAGTTGATTGTTTTACCGGAGTAGTCCTTGTTCTGCCAATCGATATCTGTTGACAATCCCTTGTCGTGCAACATAACGGTCATTGGCGCACCAGTTCTTGCTCTCTGGTCACCCTGTTCTGGAGAGAATACACGCCATTCTGCACCTTGGTCAATTACATTGTCTTCTAATACTAATCCGCAGTCATCACAGACTACTTCTCCACGGGTTTCGTCACGGGTTAGTGACCTACTTCCACAATCGCTACATTTTACGATATCTTCCACTTGTTGGTTATCCATTTAAACTCCCCCTCAAATTACACGAAGTAACTGATTAAGTATGAATCCCTCCAACGAGGGCTATATAAACCTTTTTTAGACACCATTAATATATTTTCTATGCCTATATCTTCGCAGTTACTTGTTTTTCTATTTTTGAAAATAAATAAGAAAAATAAATCTTTCAAAACGGCAATTTTTTTCGACGATACCAATTCTGGAATAATGCCAAAATAAACAATTTCCGAACCCGTTATACGGTGCTCCTTCGTGAAAGACACGAGGCAGGGATATGAGCGAAGTTTGGCCGCCAAAATCGATTCGACTAAATCCCGAAAAAAGAGTCTTATTCTTGACAAAGGACTTGTCATTAATCAAGAAACAGTTGTATGAAGGTTTGAATTTGAAAATGGAGGACATAGATCCTGCTGACTTACTAGACGACATCAACACAGACATGATGACGCCGGCATGGGTTTGTTTTGATCATGAGCCTTCTGAAATTGCAAAAAACGCTTATGCAGGTTTGATGCACGAAGGTATGAGAGTTTTCAGAGAAAACGCATTAATCGACGGGAATTTTGAGGTAATTGTTTCTGGACAAAGAAAGGGAACCGGGTCATCAAGAGAAACGGCTGCTCAGTGTGAGAGATGGGCCGGAATTAGAATCGTTATTGCTTCATCTTTCGCTCCGATTCATGAAAGAAATAACATAAACTTAGGGCAGTTGATGGGCGGTTACGACATCCTAACTAAATTGCAAAATGGGGAGAATATTCCGCTTTCTGAATTTACTGAGCGCTACGACCCTGTAACACAAAAAGTAGTCGAAAATGGGGGTTTGTTCGCTTTTGCTTCAAAGTTAACTAACAAAGATATTTCTCTGCCACCACTAAATACTGAAGAAAGACCTATGACAATGGCTGAAAAAATCATTGCTCGAAACCTGGTCGGACAAGCAGAAGGACAGTGTGTGAAGCCGAATGATCCGGTTATTGCTCAAGTTCAAGGTGGATATAGTCATGAATTCACTACTGCTCAAGTTCACACATTTTTATCCGAAGAATACGGTGTAGGCTACCAATTGCCTAATCCAGACAAGTTTGCGGTCTTCGAAGATCACTTGTTGTACGCTGAACATAACCCAAAGTTTGTTCCTCACATGAATAAGGTACAGACATTAAGAGACTTGCAAGTTGAATTCCAAAAACACACTGGGGTTCGAGACTATTCCGCTACGGATGGTGTTTCACCAGGAATCTGTCATCAAGTCGCAAGAGAGGAGTTCATCGAGGTTGGAGATTTCATACAAGCTACGGATTCCCACACATGTATGGGAGGGGCAACAAATGCTCTGACCTATGGAGTAGGTGCGACGGAATATGCTAGTTTGGTCTATTCTGGATTCACATTTGCTAAAGTTCCTGAATCGATTAGATTTGAATTGGTTGGTAACCTAAATCCGGGTTGCACCGCTAAAGATGTGATTTTATTCATTCTGGCGGACCATGCAAGAAAAGAATTGACACTAAATCGCTCAATGGAGTTCGGTGGCCCTGGCTTATCTTCACTATCGGTTGACGAGAGGGCGACTTTATGCAACATGGCAACTGAATGTAGTGCTCGAACTGGTATTTGCGAAGCCGATGATTTGCTTTATGATTGGATGGAAAAAGAACAGGGTCTGGACAGAGAAATTATGCGAAATTTATCAGTTTCGCCCGATGCAAACGCAGAATATCATGGCGGAATTCACACCATCGACTTGAGTCAGATTGTACCGATGGTAGCTCATCCTGGAGACCCTGACGAAGGAATTCCGTCTGACCCAACGAACGGGGCGAATGTCTCAGAAATTGGTGCGGTTGCTATCGACATCGCATATGGTGGCTCTTGTACTGCTGGAAAAGAAGACGATGTTGCATATTATGCACAAGTCTGTCAAGCCGCCGACAATGTTGGGTTGAAAGTAAAGGACGGCGTAGATTTTTACATTCAATATGGAAGCGGGCAGGTCAAAGATTTGGCTGTGAGAAAGGGCTGGCACGATCTTTTCAAAAAAGTGGGTGTGAAATTGATTGACCCCGGATGTGGCGCTTGTATTGGGGCGGGCCCAGGCGTTTCTATTACACCTGAACAGGTTACGGTTTCTGCAATAAACAGGAATTTTCAAGGGCGCTCTGGCCCGGGTAAATTATACCTAGCAAGCCCATTGACAGTAGCGGCAAGCGCCTTTACCGGGAAAATATCTGCATGGCAAGACGGATTATTTGCTGATGTGGTTTGATGTCAAACAGGATGATTGCTTGGTTGAGCATCATTGGAGTAATCCTAGGAATTGCCGTCTCGATTACATTAACTGAAACCCTACTTTCCCCTCTTATTGAAATGGCTGAATGGTTTCCTGACAATGGAATTCTAGGAATCTTTCTCTGGCTAATACTGTATGTCATACTAGCCCTTCTCGTTGCTCCAGCAAGTTTTCACAAATTCGTTTCAGGAGTTCTTTTCGGATTCTGGTTAGGGTGGATAGTGGCTTTCGTAGGAGCGGTATTAGGGGCAATCTTGCCGTTTTGGATTACGAGAAAATACTTGCATCACGTTGTTGAAAGGAAAACCAAAAATAGTCCCGTAATTCAAGGAATTCAGAAATCGGTAAAAGAAAATGGCTTCAGATGTGTATTTCTTACTAGGGTCAGTCTCGTAATACCATACCCCTTTCTAAACTACGGATACGGCGTCACCGATGTGAAGTGGAAAGACTACTTTTTCGGTTCCTCAGGGATGATTGTTCCAGGACTTTTGTATGCATATTGGGGTTCGAAATCTTCTGACATCGCCGCCGCAATAGAAGGCACAAGAGATTGGACATACTGGGCCGCACTTTCTCTTTCTTTACTTCTCACTGTTTGGATAATATATTATTTGAGAAACTTAACAATATCAAATATTGACCTTTTGGGAAAGGAATGAACGCCATTATTCAATAACCTCGGCCATAGGCCTAACTATGCTCGAGGCCCAACGTCATTAGGACGGAGGAGGACCTTAGGTTGTGGTAGAATGGCTGGCATAGCAGATAAAATGGCAAGTAACCAAAAGCAAATTGCAATATCAGAGTTCTTCGAGAAAAACAAACATTTCCTCGGTTTTGATTCCCTTCAAAGGTCAATAATAACTGCCGTCAAAGAAGCAGTTGACAATTCTCTCGACGCTTGTGAAGAAGCTCGAATACTTCCTGAAATCAGAGTTCAAATTAACAAGGTAAATAGCAAGAGAGAGATTCTTGAATTAATTACTGAAGATAATGGCCCAGGCATTCCGCAAAAGAGCATCGAGAAGGTTTTCGGCCAACTATTGTTCGGGTCAAGGTTTCACGCAATTAGGCAAAGCAGGGGACAACAGGGGATAGGAATTACCGGAGTTGTGATGTACGCTCAACTAACCACTGGTAAACCAACTCACGTACTATCAAAAATCGCAAGCGAAAATACCGCAGTTACGGTAAAAATAGGATTAGATACTCGTCGTAACAAAGCCGTGAAATCTGAGCAAGATCGTGAAATTTGGATAGCTCATGATGGACTACCGAAAGAACACGGATTGAAAGTTACAACAAGAATGAAGGGTAAATATCAGCGAGGGAAACAGTCAGTATACCAATATCTGCGAATGACAAGTATCGTAAATCCGCATGCTGATATCACATTTATCGACCCTGATGGAGAAGTACATCACTGGCCAAGGGTCACTGAAAGACTTCCTCGTAAGGTAGACGCAATTAAACCACATCCTCACGGTATAGAGTTGGGCCAACTTCAAAGAATGTGTCGTGAATCGAAGGATTCCAGAATGACTGTTTTCCTTAGACAGAACTTTTCTGGAGTTTCAATGCGAGCTGCAAAGGACCTTTGTGAGGCCGCTGAGTTAGAAGTATCAAAGAAGCCTGCAACCCTAAAACCAGATGATGTTCGGGCTTTATTGGAAACTTTTCAGGGGGAAAGGAAGCTTGGAGGGAAGCCGATAAAATTGCTATCTCCTCCGACAAATTGTCTTTCTCCAATTGAAGAGATGTTAATCAAGAAGGGGTTGTCTAAAACTATTGATTCAAAATTCATTGCAACGATGACGAGGTCCCCCACCGTGAGTCACGGTAATCCATTTCAGGTTGAAGTTGGTCTAATCTTCGGCCAAGATTTACCTTCCGACAAGCACGTTGAAGTTCTTAGGTTTGCAAACAGGGTCCCATTGATGTATCAACAAGGTGGTTGTCTCCTAACAAAGGCGATTGAGAGTGTTGACTGGAGACAATACGGCCTTGAACAAGCAGGTGGAAAGGGGGTTCCAAAAGGGCCGGCTGCAATTCTTGTTCATCTGGCAAGCACAAATGTACAGTTTACCTCTGAAGCAAAAGAGGCTTTAGCCGATAATGGGTTTGTCTTTGAAGAGACAAGGAAAGCGATGCTTGAATTGGGAAGAGGTTTGAGAAAGCACCTCGAAAAGAAGAAGAAAATGGCGAAAACCAGAGAGAAGTTCGAATTGATCAATGACATTCTTCCCGCAATTGCTGAGAAATCTGCATCAATTCTTGAAAGGCCCGTGCCGGATTTGGCTGGCTCAATTACAAAAATTATGAGCGCAGTAATTTGTAATGAAACTACAACCTGGAATAAAGAAACCAAAATGGTTGATGTAAAAATCACTTTGTTCAATTATACCTCAAGAGCTCGAAGTTACTCTTTACTGGTCAATTGGCCAGAAAAAGAAAATTCAGAAATGGTTGGAAACGAAAGAGGTGGCAGAAAAGAAGCTATGGGCATTTGGGGATGGAAATTAGAAACCTTGGAGCCGGGTGAAAAGGCTGTTATTGAGTACTCTTTATCTAACCTCGAGAAAGGTGATTGGACTGAAACCGACGTGTTCTTCAGAGGCACCCAAGATGTGATTGGAGCTACAAAACTCGATGAAAAGATGCTAAAGGAAATCAGAAATCAAGAATTAGCTTTGTCGGAATCTGATGAAGAAGTAATCGAAGATGAAGACGATTCAGAGGAAGAGTCAGTAGAAGTCGAAGAAAGTACAGATGATGGTGCACCATCTACAGTTTCTAAACAAACAACTCTATTTGGAGGTGATGCATGATGGCAAGAGTAAACGATCCAGAATTGACTAAGCAAAGGCTACATCTAGTTGTAGAGGAAATGTATGACAAAATTGTCAAAGGCGAACCTCCAACCATGACTTTACCCGTTCGAACTAAGAACAACATAGGATTTGATAAAAAATTAGGTGTTTACAAATACGGGAAAAATAAATCCACAAGAGACGCTACAAGCCTCGGTTCTGCAAAGAACTTGTTGAGGGCCTTACACATTGTAGAATTTATTGAAGAAATGATTGAGACTGGAAAGTCATCCACTCTAAGAGAAATGTACTACATTTCAGAAGCATGGGGCCTTGGTAAATTTGGAAGCCAAAACGAATCCAACAATCTTGCTGAAGACTTGGAAGTAGTTACAACCTGCCTTAGGGAAGATTTCAAGTTAAGGCCCGAAGAAGACGGCGCTAGAATCATTGGAAACGTAACTGTGAACGAATTGAACAGAAGAGGGCAGTGGATGACAATCAATGCCAGGGATGACGTGGGCGATTCCGGTTATGGCGTACCATACAATGTCGAGATTGAAAAGATCGAGTTAAAGGAGCACGATGTTAATTTCATCATGGCGATTGAAACTGGCGGTATGTTCGACAGATTAGTTGAAAATGGATTTGACGAAGATTACAAATGCGCTTTAGTGCATCTAAAAGGTCAACCAGCTCGCTCCACAAGAAGGATAATGAAGAGAATGAGCGAAGAATGGGATTTGCCAGTCGTAGTATTTCTCGACGGTGATCCTTGGTCTTTCAGAATCTTTGCGTCTATTGCTTACGGTGCAATTAAAACAGCGCACATTTCTGAATACCTCGCTACACCTACCGCCACATATCTGGGCATCACGGCTGATGATATTGTTGCTTATGACCTACCATCTGATGACCTCTCGAAGAAAGATGAAGAGGCTCTAAAAGCTGAATTATCCGATCCACGATTTGCGGATGGTTGGTGGCAGGACCAAATCAAAATGATGTTAGATTTGGGCAAAAAGGCTGAACAGCAATCCCTCGCCAAGTACGGTTTAGATTTCGTGACAGACACATATTTACCAGAAAAATTAGGTGAATTAGGACTGTAAGATTGCGTTTGATTCAAATCGGATTGATTAATGGCGGTTAACATGGAATCCGCCAAGAGCCCTTCTCCATGGCCGATGCGGATAATGATTGCAGGATTCGTCTTCGTAACGATAGGAATTATTTCGGTTTTTACAACGATGTCAGGATTCATGGATTATTACGACCCGAGAATAGTTTCTGAGCATACTGCTGAAAGGGGAGAAATCAATTCATTTACGCTAGAAAGTGGTTGTTGGGTTGTTTTAGTGGAAGGCGATAGTAGTGATTACCAGGTGGAATTCAACTATGTTGAAGATGGGACTATCGGGGATGAAATATCGACGAAGTGCAACACAGATTACACTGCACAAGCGGAAGATGCCGATTTTTCTGTAGTTTCAAAACTAGACGTTGATTCAAAATCAGAAGTTAGCGTTACAATAAACTGCGAAGAACAAGGAGGTTGCGAGAATGAATTGTACTTCGTAAATGGTGATGAAGTAGTTTTTGATATGATAACAGACGAATCTTTCTTGATTACTTGCACTTTTTGCTTAACTGGATTAATCCTAATTCCAATCGGTTGGCTAATTAACGTAATCAACAGAGGGCAACAACAAACTGTGCAGTTGATCCAAGACCCGCTTACTATCACTACCGAACAATATAACGATGGTTTGATGGAGACTCCTCAGGACATGTTGACCACAGATGACCTCTACAAATTGGTGAGAGGAGAGCTTCCAAAAGACCAGCCTGTCGCTCAAGATGTCCCATCGCCATTTTCCGATAGCGATACCAGAATGGTTACACCGAAAAAATCTGCTACTGGCGGCTCGATTAACAGGGCTAGCTCCTACACGCCTGAGAACCTCCCGGCAGATGATTCTTGGAAAAATTGGGACGAAGGTTGAATTTTTTCACAGTGAGGTTCATAGGTGACCTATCATTAGGTAACCTCAGGTTGTGAAGTTATGGTCGATATAGACGACGCACTTTCAGTCTTTCAAAACAAAGCACGGAGAGACATTTTGGAACGGCTTGTTCGAGAGCCACATTACCCCTTGCAAATTGCAAATCAGATAGGTATCTCACAACAAGCCGTAATGAAGCATCTAAAATTTTTAGAAAATAAGGGATTTGTTGTGAGGTACCAAGTAGCAAGTAACAAAGGAGGCCCTCCTAAAAACATCTATTCTGTTCAGGAATCGATCTCGATAAGAATCGATTTGGGCCCTGATTTATTCCAATGTACTCAAAGAAATCTTCCCTCCGGAGGCCCACTAAAATTATCCCGTAAGTTACCTAACGAAATGAATGCTGTTGCGGAGATGGTAAGCGGTAGAAAAAGAATTAGTGTAGGCGAAGGCGCTTATCATTTGTCAAAAATCTCAGAGAGTATAGAGAAGTTAGACAAGGAAAGAGACGCTTTGGTGTCCCTACACCAACAAATCAAGCAACGGGTTTCGACCACGGTTGATTCTGATTTTGATACATATGAACAAAGATTAGTGATTCACAATATACTTGAATCGCCTGCATCTAATTTCAATTTCAAAAGTTTTGCGAGTGAGCTAAATCTTGGTGCAGAGGCATCAGAAAAGCTGCTTGATGACTTACGAGTCAGAATGGTAAGGCACATGGCAGAACGTTCTGGGCAATTCATCTCGGCTTCGCAAACCACGGAATTACCCTGGTGGGCATCTCTAGGGATTGATTCCGAAGATTAATTCAGATTCAAGCATCTGGCTTGTCATCTTGTAGAACTGAGATTAAGCTGCTCTGTTCTGCAAGTCTTCCTTTGACTTCAGAGCGACGTCCCTTTCCTACTAAGTAAAGCACTCCGAATAGAGAGAAGGTTAGCATCAGGACGCCAAATGGTAGAGCCCATGTGCTTACTACTTCGCCCGCTACATCGAGGAACGGTGAATTGCTTGTTAGTTCATCTCCGATTTTCTTAATGTTATCAGACTCTGAAACCTCAACAATTGAGTTAGATGGATCTACAACCACTAACACATCATGTGAACCTGCTGAAACAGGGTATAGTAGGTATAGTTCAACTTCGTTTGCTTCCTCTGAAGCATCAGGAGCAAGTAAGGCCCCAACTGTTTGCCTCATTACAACACTGTCTTCTGGACAGCCGTTCTTTCTGACATCCTTGATTACTTCATCATCAGCTTCGCTGAATTCACAAAGCACAATTTCTATATTTGTCGCATGAACGTTTCCGGTGTTTTGTAAAACTACTCTAACTGGTATTGTCTTGTCTACATCGTTGCTTGTCTCAGAGACTGAAACCTCTGAAATTACGAGGTTTGGAGCCCTTAGTCTGAGTGTGACGATCTTTTCATTGGTGTCCAATAGTTCTCCAGCCCATTCTGGACTGTCGTCATGGTCACCGCCGTCATCCATGCCTCCCGCCATACTGGTTACCTTCAATCCAATAGGTCGGGTTTCCAACTTCGCTCCTGTTGCGATGTGAATTGTCGCAGACATTGTGTGAGTTGTGTAAGGTAGCATTTCAGGTAGTTTCCATTCGTTAGTATCTGTGATGTGAACGCAGACATCGTCAGGGAATTCAGTGTCAGAAGACTTCATCTCCACGCATTCTGTTTCAACAACTAAATCGCTTCCGACATAGTTGATCATCTTCCATTCAACTTTCCAACCTTCGAGGGCCCCCATTCCTGGAAGCGTATTCCAAATGATTGCTCCTGTTGAGCCATCCTTGACAGATGTGTGATTGTGTAGAGAAGGCGTATCTGGGACGTTACCTGCGTTTGTGATGTTAACAACAAACTCTACTATCTTTCCTGGTGCGGTCGTCTTGACATCGTTGTCGACGCTTGGATCCATACTAATTTGCATGTCGTAGAACTCATTTACGGTGATAGTAAACACGATTTCACCGCGCAATCTTGTCCTGTGACCGTTAGCATCAGGATAGTCTTCTTCGCTAAATGTTTGGATGACTACTGTGTAATCGCCTGCTGGGACTTGTGTTGGTACGTTAATTGTGATATCTACTGTTTGAGATGTGTCCCTTGAAAGTTCAGTCAAGATACTTCGAGGCACATTTACGTCCCACAAGACATCAATTCCCTTTGAATCTGTAACTCTACCGAGTCTCATGTCATACCTATCTGGTCCGTTTCCGGTGTTAGTTACGGTAGTTGGTACAGCCCAAGATTCTCCAGGATTGGTTTGAATCTCTGTGTATTCGGCTTCAGTGTGTAATGAGAACACGTGAACTACGTTAGTAGACAGTGTTACAGAATCTGCAACTCTTGGATACCCTTCAAGGTAAGCCTTCACAGTTACCGCTGGCCCTAAACCAGCATTTGCATTCACCGGGGCACAAACCGAAACGCCGACATTGTACGTCGTCCCCACAGGCCATAATCTCGGACTATTCGGATCGTTTGGATCTCTTGGGCCCGGGGCATTGGAGAAGTCTAACTCAACGGTCCAGTGATCTTGTCTCCAAGTATTCATGTCAACTTCATCAGGTTTAGCTTCTGGTGCACCTGGAGTCTGGAATACCAAATATCCTGCTTCGTAATTCTTGATTACGCCGATATCGTATGTGGCACACGACGGAGCTCCTGAACTCGGAGAAGGCAGTACCATTTCACTCGTGTCAAATATTTCGAAGACGATATTTCCAATAGAACGAATTGAGACGTTTATCCATAGTTCGAGTACATCATATGTTCCCTTCTCTATCGATTTGATTGGTTCTCCTTCTGACCAACCCTTGACGTATACAACGAAGGTTCCAGGGTCTTGCTCTGTTGGAACAGCTATTTCCAAATTCTTGGTTACCGACTGGCCGGGGTCCAAAGCGACCTGCATTGGGAATGTTACCTGCCAACCAAACGGTAGTAGCCATTCTTGCCTGCCTTCAAGGCTATTTGGATCATAGAAAGCATAGGTATCGTGTACGTTACCAGTATTGGTAATTGTAATCGAGAAAATCGCAGTCTGGCCTTGCTCAACGTCTGCCATTCTGTGACTTGTATCAAGGTCTATTCCATGAACCACATCCATTAGTGTGAGTGTCGCTCTATCCGACCTAATTGCAGGGTCCTTGTTAGAAATTGCAGATACCGTGATACTAGCCAATTGGTCTTCATCTGCTTGATAGATTGAAGGAGCTTTTACTCTCAGGTAAAACCTTGCCATTTCTCCACCTTCTAGGAAGATTGGAGTATCTTCAAATATGGCTGTATGGTTGTTTGAGAAGTATATGTTTGCTGTCCAATTTTCTGGTACACCTGTAATGTTGAGATTGTATGTATCTGCAACCAAATCTTTCGGACCGGGTGTTGTATTGTTAATGGTCATGTTGTAGATGGTCTGCTCACCAGGTTCAATTACGTGGTAATATGTTTCACCAGCATCGAATTCAATGTCTACTTGTCCAGTTAGTACATGAGAATAACAGATAGTCCATGGTCCACCATTTGTTTCATCCGAACACTTGTTTGTATCAGACCAAGCAACGTGAGCCCCACTACCTAGGTCGTTTGCGAATGCTGGTGGTTGTCCAAGAATCGGTTTGGACAATTGGTTAGGGCCAAGTTTGAATGATTTCCAAGTCGTAACCGGGGTTGAGTTCCATGCATCAAGTGCAGTCTCTCCTGGGCCAGTGTTTTCTGTAGCATTCAGTCTTGTGTATCTAATCTCTTCAGATGCACTTGCGTTTCCAAAGTCTAACCAGGCGATGTGTACATTGTTCTGTGGATCGGTCAACAGTGCAGGATATGCAGAATTTTGACTGCTTCCTTGTGGCATTTGTTGCCATCCTTCTACAGTTGAAATTGGGGTGTCTTCGATTCTCTTAATTTGGTATGTAGACAGTCCTTCAGGCACTCCATCCCATTCTCCTGCGCCTTGAAGTCTTAGTTTTGTGTAATAGATTTCGTATGGAACGTTCTTCTCGAATCCATAATCACGTCCGTCCATCCAAGCAATGTGCGTGTTACCTTGCAGGTCGACCGCTATTGATGGGTGGAATGAAAATGCGTCGTCGATGGTTACTCTTGTGTCATTTACAACTACCAAGTGACCATCGGAACCGCGACCTGTATCTTCTTGGTATCCGTTACCCATTGTCTTGTGACCTGGTTGTCCTGGAGTCCATTGTTGGTCGTTGTTCATCTTTCCGTACGGGTCTAAAACTGTCATGAAAATTTCACGAGAGTTGTTAGTTGAGATGTAAACCATAGCTTCCACAAGTAGTTGCATTTGGCTTGCACCTCCAGATCCGGATGGGAATTCGTAGGTTTGTCCGCCTGCATCTGTGGACCTAACTGAAGTCCCCGGACAGTTTCTTGGATTGGTTGAAACAACACCGTTTGGACACTGTGCCAGGTCTTTCATGTGAGACTGAACAGTTTGAGCTCCGCCGTATGTTTGCCCATACAATCCTACTGGGATTACTCCTGCGTTGACACAGTTGTCGTGTGCTTCTTGGATAGAGGCTGTGTCGTCGGCTCCTGTAGCAGGATCTCCGTCTTTCGGACCTTCGTCAGATACTGGAAGTACGATCTTTGTTGCGTTAGGGTTCCACCTGTGGTCACTTGATGTAGGCGGATTTCCTGGAACGTTTCCGATTGCGTCTTTCCAAGATAAGCAAGCCCAGTTAGTACCCGGGCCCCAATCTTCACCAGAATATCCTGAATATGATGCTCCGTTGTATACAGTATTCGGAAGTGTCCTCAGCCCACCTGAGTCATCGCCAGGAATAATTCCGAGAGGGGTGTTTCTTGGGCCTGAGTTTTGATTGTGGGATGCGCAGTTCCCTTGACTTGCTGCGCCAGGTAGGTTGTTCAATCCATAAATTGTCTCGAACACGGTCATGTTGCCTTCTTCAAGCATTGGCTTTATTCCTTGGAAGTATCCGCCAGATGCAAAGTTTCCACCGTAAATAACAGTACAAACGTCGGCCCATTCAGAGTACATAGAACCGGATGTATCTACAACGAATACAAGTTCTACCTTTCCTCCCCTTGTGTCGTCCCAAGCGATTTGAACCATGTCGTTAGCATCGATTACGATGTCAGGGTGGCCTTTGTGTCCAATGATTGGAGTTAATAGGGTGTCATCAAATAGAACTACTGCATTCTGAATGGAATAGTCAGGTTGAAGCATTTTGTAGTAGATTTGGGGTTGTTGGAAGTACAAATCCAACTCATCGTAATTGTCTTGCCACACGATGTGAACATTTCCTTGACTATCAACGTCAATTGCAGGCCAGTCTCTGTCGTTAATGTGTTGAGCTACAATGTAATCGTCGATTGCTGATATGTCTCCATCGAGTGCAGATGTCCCGTCCATTGCTGTTGCAAACGGCCTCAGGGCGCTGTACATGATTTTGTGCTGGCCCGAATGATCGGCCCAAACGATGTGTACTATGTCGTTTTCATCGATTACCATATCAGGATGGACGATTTTATGCAACCCAGAATTTGTAACTTGGGTTGCATCTATTAGGGTTTCACCTCTTGGAGAAATCATCGAATAGAATAGGTGTTGATTGGAGCGACTCCACACGACGTGAACATTGCCTTCGGAGTCTGATGCCACCGCAGCCATCCGGTCAGATGTGCCCCCGCTGTCAACGACTTGAATTGCTTCTGTTATCACAACCTGGGTTGCTGCTGCTGGCGCTGCCATCATAATTCCAGTTAATGTTGAAAGCAACATTATCAACGCTAAACTCACTGATTTCATCTTCTGTTCCATAAAGAGACCTCTAACGACAAATTTTTCGTTAAATTACTCATACTTAACCGCGCCCCTCTCGGGTCACAGATTTGTAACTTCAAATCCAATCTTCCGGGTCAAATCCTTCACCGAATGACATCGAATCATCAACGTCAACTTGTTTAGGTTGAGGGGGGTTTGGTTTGCCGATTCTTTGGCCACCCTGCTTCTTGTTTGCCCAATCGTCTACAGGCCCAGGTTTACCTGTTCCTTTGCCAAAAGCAAACTTGATTTCATGAATTAATCCTAATTTTGAGAGCCATAATCTTCTGATTGTTTGCATCATCTCATTTTTTGTGAGTGCATCGAACCAAATTGGTTCACTCACATTAAACGCCTGCAAAGGCCCATTTCTACCAGTTTTTTGGTGGCCTAAATGAATCCCCCAATCTACACCAGATGCAATTAATTGCATCCTACATTCATGTAACCAGTTTTTCCACTCTTCAGAGTCCTCATCCATTAAGCTCTTCATTTCGCTTTGCTGACCTCCATCAACTCTTGTCATGGAGGATATGGCGACGAGGTCTCTGCCTTTTGGCACAATGATTACGAACTTGTGGCCGTTGTCACCTAAAGGATACTTAATCAAGAAATGGAAGTCTGCTCGAGGGTCGTTTTGTTCTTTGAATTCGATACGCTCGCTTGTGAGCCATTCGCGTAACTTCTCCCCGACCTCTTTGGTTTCCATGTGCTTGGCTAACCACAGGGATGATTTGAACTATTCAGTTTAGAATCTCTCTTAATTTTCTCAAATCTGATGTGATTGCTTTGCCAGTTCGCTTCCTCCTGAACCATCTCGCAGAATCAGAAAATGCATCCCAGCCCAGTGCAAAAAATATTCCTGAAATAAAGAACAGTAAGTGTAATGCAATGAAAATTATGGCAACCGAAAACGACTTTGAAATTAATGAAGAGCCAAGTAAACCAACTGCATCTATTCCTATGTCCAAATCAAAAATGAGGTAAATTGCTATCAAAATAACCGATATTATCGGCCACCACAACAATGAGCCGAACATTCCAGTCAAGAACTGATACGAAGTTCTAGCATCCAAGCCTTCATCTGTATTGTCTCCCAGTAACCTTCCAAGTGCTATCTGTGGGCCCATACATATTGCAATAATAGGAAGTAATGCAAGCATGGGCAATACCTTCAACATATTAGCGGCAGCTCCTTTAATCGAGAGTGTTCTAAGTCCATCACAGGTTTTGTTTATATCGCGACCGTCTAACCTAGATTCGTGAAGTTTATCGCCAATTTTAGTAGCCAATTGTTTGATTTCTTCGGATTCTGGGTTGCCCTTCAGGTCTCTGACTGCGAGTACTTCTTCCCGCCACGTTAGGGTTGGTTTACCAGAGAGATTGTTCTTAACATGGGCAATAACTCCATCACGAAATACCTCGCTATATGTATCTCGATCGGGCGTCATCGGAGATAACTTTACTCTCAATTCATCTCTCAAATCGTTGACTAAATGAGCAGGGGGTTCACTCCAATCACCCTTTCCTATGGTTTGAATCAAATCATCAGGTAAATCATCAGCAGGCAACTCGATTGGATTGCCATACTCTACCCAAGCATCTGTTCTAAACAAGTGTCTTGTCCTAAAATGCAATCCAATAGGAATAATCACAGGTATTGAATGGTTGTTTGCCTTTGCATGCGCAGCGGCTGCCAAAACGGTCCGCATTGGGCCTGTCTTTAGACGAATCAGATGGCTCTCTGAATGACTTGTTCCTTCCGGAAATAATGCACAGCCATAGCCGTATGAAATTCCGGTTGCCAGATTTAGCAATGAACGCCCATTCATGTAATTGGCATCTTCTTCAGAGCAACCTCCTCGCAAAAGTTCGGCCTTTCTTACGACGGGTTGAACAGCAAATTTCCTAGCCCAAAATCCCAAAATGGGCCTTGTAACCAGGTCGTGGCGGCCACCTACAACGAATTTTTTGGGGTGGGATAAGAAGATGTTAATCGGGTCTAGTAAACCGTTGGTGTGCCATGCTGAGCACATCGACCCTCTATCGAGTGGAACATTTTCCACGCCTGATATCTCATGGGATCTGAAAATAACTGAATTCACTCTTCTTAGACAAAAATAGCCAATTTCCATGAAGAAAGGAGAGCCTGGATAACTGGTGCCAAATTTAGGAAGTGGAGTATTCATCAATTTTTCAAACTTCATCTTAGTAGCCGATTCAGAGAGTACTGGTAGCAATTCACCATGTTGATCTCTTGCGCCATCTTCGCCACTCTCCATGATTAGGCCTCCGTAATTTTTCGACAAAGTTCCGAGAGCGCTTGAAAATTAGGCGGGTTAGGTGGGTTTGCGTTGGGAAATAAAGCAGGTAGGGCCTTTCCGCCATCTCCATGTAGTCTTGGAAGTACATGAATGTGGACGTGTGGTATTTCTTGTCCTGCAAGCGGTCCGTCGTGTACGATTACAGTAAAATCTGTTGTTTTGAAATATGATGCGAGCTTGTTCTGGGTTTCCTTTACGCCCAAAAATAAGCCTGTTAAATCATCTGCTGTAAGGTCTGATATTCGCTGAACGGGTTTTGTCGGCACCACCAAAGTGTGCCCCTCTGTTCTTGGAAATACGTCGAGAAAGGCGCCCCAATTTTCCCCTCTACAAATGAAATTTGCCGGAACTTCTCCCGAAAGTATTTTCTCGAAAAGCGTCCTTTCAGCCATGTTTGTGGGAAAGAGAACTACCTCAAAATCATGAGGGTTGCAATCATGCATCTGGAGAGAGTATCCAAGTTCCAGAACTACCTTTTCTAATCGCTAGGGTTGAGGTGTTACCTTCTCTGTCGACCAAAATGTGGTGTAATAATTCTGAATTGGACTCAACAAAGTCACTTCTTTGATGGGTTCCTCTACTTTCTTTTCTTGAAAGAGCGCTCCTTACGGTAGCGATCGCTAATCTAATACCTGCTTTTAGCCTCATAGATTCAAGTAAATTTGTGTTAAACAATCGGCTTTTGTCATCGAGGTGAACTTTTTCAGCGTCGATGCTCAGAGCTTCTAGCATTTCTAATGCAGAAGTTAGGTTTTCTTCATTCCTTTGAAGACCTACATTGTGATTCATGATTTCATTTAGTTTTGCAAACAAAGGACCTGTTCTTTGTACTGGGCCGGATTCTGCTGATTCCATTTCCAAATCTAAGTCGGCCTCAGCAACTCCCAAGTAAGTTTCAAGCTGAGATTTGCCTGTAAACTTTGACTTCTTTGAATGCTCTGCGGCATGGGTTCCTGCCGCGTATCCGCCAACCATTGAATCCAATAGGTGATTACCGGCTACAATCCCTGCTCCATGGGCGCCTGAGGATGCTGCGGATCCAGCAGCATATAACCCAGTAAACCATCTTGACCATTTTCCTGAGATTGCTCGCCCGTATTCATCGGTAACGATTCCTCCCAATGTGGATGAAATTTGAGCACTGATTGGCACAGTTTGTTTTTTCATGTCTATTCCAAGTCTTGTTGACACTATTTCCATGGTTTGACTCCACCAAACGTCTGAGTCACCCATTCCTCTTGCGTCCAAAACATATCCGTTATTTCCCACAGCCATAGATAATTCACAGGGATCTGCAAAATCTTCTACAGCGAGGGGGTTGCCATTTGTTTCGTGAATAGTTGCTCCGTCTGCAAGCATACCTATTGGTAGGGATACATTAGTTCCGGAAATAGCCAAAGGCGTCCAAGCAGCAAATTCCATATTTCGGACGGAAAGTCCTGTTTGCATTGCTAAGTCGATTCCAAGGCCAACATTTGTTCCCTGCCAAATTCCCTCGTAACCACCGTCTGCGATAATAACGCACTTTGCTTGCAAGGCATTAACCTGTCCTGTTGACAGGTCAAGGGATATCAGGCCGTGAATTTCTTGATTAGTGTGAACCAAATTCAAAGGTATTTGGTCGCCTCTTCGAATAACTCCATGCCTCATACACTGTTCTTCTAAAACCTGTTGAACCTCTTTAGATAGAGCGTCTCCTGCTGTTGCAAGTCTAGGTAAGGTGTGTCCTGCAGCCCTTCTAACTAGAGGAATCCCGTCTGAATCTCTTCTGAAAATGACCCCCCATCTTTCAAGAAGGTCCACTTGTCTACTTGCCATTGAAATTCTCTGGGATACTATGTCTTGGTCGCACAAAAAATTTCCAGCTCTAATTGTGTCGTCACTATGGGATTTCATCGTGCTCTCTTTCAAGGGGGCCGCTATGCCATCTGTTGATGTTGCAATCCCTGCACCCAAACTATCGGATGACATCATCAAAGTTGATGCCCCAGCCTCTGCTGATGATGCGGCGGCTCGAAGTGCCGCTGGCCCGTCTCCAAGAACAATGACATCCCACGCTTCCACAGTAATTCCTCCGACAATCTTCTCCAAGCGCATTCATGTGATAAGCAAAGCGCATAAATTATCAGGAGTCTTCTGATGGTGTACTCGCCAATGGAAGTGGCTTTTCCCCCATCTGCCTTGCTTTCAGCATTCGCTTCAATCTTAGATTTGAAATCTTAGTTCCTCCTTGTACAACCTTTGTTGAAATAATTCTTGAATCTAATACCGAATTATCATCATCTCGTAAAATGACCTGCACGTTTCTATCTCCTTTTACGCCCTCATTCCAAGCAAGTCCTATCCACAAGATTACGCCTTTTTCGAGGTATTTAGGCATCCAATCAAGCGCATCCTCTACAAGTGGGTCGGTGATGTTTACTGGACCTTTTGGGCCCACACAAGATGCCAACTCAAGCCTATGGACTTGTCCTTCAGGAATCCCTCCGGGTAAGATCACCTCGACTTTGTAGTGGGTGTCGTTTTTTGTTTGATTATTCAAACCAATAAATAGGTGACCCATCCCATTATCGCAAACCTCTGCTAACGCGACGTCCATTCTCCATTCGTCTTTTGTTATTGTTGAGTTTCCCACCAACAAATCATTTTGTAACCTATCAAGAAGGTCGAATAGTTCCTTTTGCCATGCCCTTGCATGTCCAATCAATCTCTGGAGTTTTACCCAGTTAAACTTCGAATCCTCTCTAAAGAGTAAACCCTCCATGGACATTGGTTTGATGAATTCTTTTAGCTCACTAAGTGTCTCTTCGTCGCTCAAATCTCCTCTTGCATTAAGGTGCAGTAGATAGAGTAGTCTTTCTCTTGCTTGCCTTTTATCAACACCTTTTAGAACAGAGTTTTCTAATTCTTTTTCCCAATTATTCCAAAGTAAAGAATGGTCTGGATCTAAATGGGCGAAAACGAGGTCGCCAAGGATAGTGTCTAGTTGCATTGGGTGGTGAGTTGGTGAATGATATACGAGATATGGAACTTCATCACCCAGTTTGTTGATATAATCCGCAGTAAATATTGCATGATAAGATAACGCCAAGCTGGACGTTAGAGATACTAGAAGCAATAGATTGTAAGCTAGACTATCTGGTTCAAGCCCCGCTGCAATAATCAACAAAAATACCGATGTTGCTGCCAATCCAATGGCCGTCGCATTGTGTATTCTGATATCGTTTAGACCTGCTTTGATTCTGTCCATTCCAGGTTCAGCCATCATGTCTCTGCGAACTCCATCTATGAATGCCTCTTCTTTCCATAAAGATGATCTAAGCATCAATGCAGTCATCGCTCTTTCTCCCGCTACAACAGATGGCGCTATTGTTATTGCAAGCAAGGGCACCCATACGACAATCATCAAGGTTGGACGAGCTAAAGGGTGATATGGTGCAACTACGCCTGCTAAAGCCGTGATTGCCATCAAAAGACCAACTACTCTTCTTGTTATCATAATAGTAGGATTTCTCGCAAGCCTCCCGAATTTGAGTCTGTGCCTGTCAGCAGATTCGTAATCTGCCTTTGACTTGGATATAGTATCATCAATCCTATTGAAATCGAGACTGTAAGGATTGGGGAGTGTTGATGTCCCGCTTGCTGCGACTCTATCGGAGATTGAGTCATCAGCCATGATGTTCTCGAAATCGGACACATGTATGTGGATTTTGGTAATATTTGCTAGCGATAGGTTGTTCAAAGGGTGGCTTCACCGCTGGCATGGACACGTGGCCCAGCTGGATAAGGCGGTGGCCTCCTAAGCCACAGATCGCGGGTTCGAATCCTGCCGTGTCCGCTTGATTAACTCGATGACGTCTGAGAAATTTCTTTGACCTGATGCAGAAATTCCTCCAATTGAATCCTTCCGTAAGTCGATGATTGTAACTTTACATCGCATTCCGAAAGAGCGTCTAGTAATTTGCATAGCATGTTTTCTTCTAACAATAATCTCCCTGTAGTTAGTAGTTTGTGTATGTGTAAAACCACATCTTCCGCATCCAATGAATGCTCATTCATCACTTGGTCGAGATGGCCGAGAGCACCTTTCAAAACCCTCTTGTTTCTTCCACCTTCTTTTTGCCATTCCCAATCGTGAATTCTTCCTCGCAATGCTTCTTCGATGACCTGCTGAACTCCTACTAGAGTTGTTGCGGCAACAACATTTTGGAGATTCTTCCTATCGCCTAATTGTTTACTTTTCGCCAATAATTCCAGAAGGAAAACTGCTCTTCTTAGATTTCCATTTGCAACGTGAGCAATGTCTCCAAGTATGCCCCTCACGGGTTGGAGATTTTCAGATAATGCGATTTCTTGAAGCCTATTTGTAATGATTTCTTTTGATGTCTGTGAGATTCTAATCTGCTGAGTTCTCGACCTTAGGGCATCAATTATTCTCGAGGGAGATCTGGCTGTAAAGATAAACCTAGAAGTGGACGATGTAGCTTCCATCATTCGTCTGAGGTACGGTTGCCTGATAGGCCCCAGATAGTCTGCGTCTTCGATGACGATTATTCGCGATACCTTTCTTTCGATGTTGGAATTTAATTCGCTATTTTCTGCCCCAGCAGGAGCGATATCTCCCTCTACTGCTTCAGTAAGGTCATCAAAAAACGAATCCAGTGATGAGCGCCCAGCCAATGTATCCGAGGATTGTCCGCCCTCGGGGCGTAAAAATTCCTCAAATTTACTCATGGCTCCGGCTGACTTTGCGAGGTCTCTTGCCTGGAGTATGTGCGTAGTTGATTTCCATGATGGGCCAAGTACTTGCCTCGCTACTAATCGCCATGCGATTGTTTTTCCAACGCCTTCTGGTCCGGCTATAATTAAATGTGGAGGGTTCGCTTGAATCGAAACCTTGCGAAGATTGGTTTTGACAGATTCTTCCATCGCTAAATCAGCGAACTTTCGTGGCGCATATGTCTCGAGCCACGACGCCATGTATTACGCTACAATGAAATGGGTCTTTCAACCCCTCGATAGAATCGTTCATTCTGCTTGTAGGATTTTGTGCCCTGTTCTTCGTAATTTCACGAATATTCTGTTACCGCAATGCTTGCAAGTCATTGTTGGATGCCACTTTCCATCACGGTCACGTGTGAAACTTTGAATTGTACCGCAGTTTTGGCATTTGTAGTCAACTGTTAGTTCAGCCATTACACTCACGCTCATCTTCGCGACCAGCCTCCCCTCTTTGAAGGTGTCCTTTACTGTAAGAATGTTCAAAGATGTCGCGCGGTAGGCAAACATCATGGTCGAAACGCCTCTTGTAATCGATGTTGTAGACAATGGAGGTCAGTGGACTCATAGAGAATGGAGAATGCTTCGATACCTTGGAGTAGATACCCAAATCATTGAAAATACGACACCTATTTCTGAATTAAGAGAATTAGATGGGTTGATTTTATCCGGAGGCGCTGCAAGAATTGGCCTCACAGGCGAGTTAGGCAATTGTGCTGCGTTCTTGGAGCTAGATATTCCAATACTTGGGATATGTGCGGGACACCAATTTATGGCAAGGCATTATGGAGGAGACGCAAGAGAAGCACCAGAGCCTGAATATGGCGCCATGGAAATTAAATTGCAAAATGGAGGCGGTAAAATCTTTGCAGGTACGAATGAAACACAAATCGTTTGGGAAAGCCACAACGATGAAGTTCACGAAGTTCCAGCCGGATTTTTCATTACGGCTTCCAGCGATTCATGTATCGTTCAGGGTATGGAAAATGAAAAAGGAGATAGGTTCGGACTACAATTCCACCCCGAAGTAAATGATTCTGAATTTGGCAAAGAAATGTTCGAAAACTTCGTCAAAATCTGCGCTGCAAACAAAACAAATTGATTTTTAGATTGGGGGTTGCGGGTATTCTCAAGCCAAATTCATATACTAACTTTCGTTTAGAGACTCATGAACAAAATTTTCCCATTGTTAATGGTGTTAACAATTTCATTAGCAGGCTGTACGATTGATTCCCAATGGGATAGAGTAAGCGTGGATGAATTTGCAAACGCAATTGAAAACAATCCTGACGGATTTTTACTGGATGTAAGAACTACCAGTGAGTGGAGTTCTGATGGCTACATTGAGGGGGCTAAACTAATTCCCCACTCGGATATTGAAAGTCGGCAAGATGAGTTGCCAAGCGACAAAGATGATTTGATTATGTTATACTGTAGAAGCGGAAATCGTTCACAAGATGCCGCTCAAACTCTAATTGACCTAGGTTATAGTAACATAATTGAGTTAGAGGTTGGAATAACAGGCTGGAAGGAAAATGGCAATGAAGTTGTATATCCATGAGGGATTCTCGTGTTTAAAATTTTAAAATCGATATTTTCAAGAAATAAAGTGAATATTAGTGAATTAATTGAAAACGGGGCCTTGGTTATCGACGTTAGGTCTCCAGCAGAATTCAAATCGGGGCACTGGAAAGGGGCTCAAAACATTCCATTGCAGGATATTCAAACAAAATTAAATTCTTTGAAGAAAAAATCTGTCCCAATAGTTGCTTGCTGTGCTAGTGGTATGCGGAGCGGAAAGGCTGTCAAGATAATGAATTCTAATGGGATAGAAGCTTACAATGCAGGCTCTTGGCGAAACCTGTAGGTAACACTCAGACCTTTAGATTCGCTTGTCTTGCTAGAAGTACTATTTTCATGCTGTGTTCGAGAACTGCGGCGTTTGCCCAAGCATCGTCTAAGTCTCCACCAACGCAATAAGCTCCGTGGCCTCTAATTACGACGCACTTGTTTCCGCCTTGCTGCAAGGCTTCGGCCGTTTGTCTCAAGAAATCTTCAGGGTTTGCGTCGTCAGGATCTACGATCACAATTTTCCCTAAAGACTTCTTTCCAACCTCATCGATTGGTGAACACAAAATTAGGTCTTTCTCGCAGCTAACAGCGGTTGTGTAAGCGCCTGTCATGTGAATGCAGGCTGCTGGGCCTCCTGTAACGAGTGAAGTAGATGCTAAGAGTACCTCCAAAACTCTCCAATCCGAAGGCGCTCCATTTGGTGCGCCTTGGCCTAATCTGGCTCCAACAATGCCTCTTTCGTTCAGTCTTGGGAGTACTGCACCTTGGCGTGTTGAGATCATTACCCCCGGCATTCCAGGGTGGAGCATTGCTATCGTACCCATATTAGCTCTGACTAACTGCTCCCTATCGAGTTGTCTTGACAAGCGTGCTATGTCTGCAACTAAATGATCGGGGACCACAATATCTGCTGCTAAAACAGCTGGTGGCATTGGCTCCATTTCTAATTCTTCTATTACCTGCGCTGCTCCAGAAAGAGATTTTCTCAAACTGCTAACTTCTGTAGATAATCTAACGACCTCTTTCTCCGCAGCTTTAGCTCGATTTGATACGTCGGGCGCAGGAGGTTGATTTGCTTCCATCGGTTGTTTAACTTCAACTCCTGGCTCAATCGCCTCTTCGACAGCTTCCTCTTTTATTTCAACCGTATCTTCTGGAGTTTCTTCCTCTGGAACGGGTTGTTCCTCTTCCGGCTGGTCTTCTGTGATTTCTTCAGTTGATTCTTCCTCAGATATTTCTTCGGCTGGACTAGCTTCCTCAACTTCTTCGGATGAATCTTCTACGATTTCTTCTGTAGGTAATTCGCTTGGGGGTCCACTTGGAGGTCCACTTGGAGGTCCACTTGGAGGTCCTGATGGAGGTCCTGATGGAGGTCCTGATGGTGGTACACTTGGAGGCCCCGATGGTGGTCCACTTGGAGGCCCGCTTGGAGGCCCACTTGGAGGCCCCGATGGTGGTCCACTTGGAGGTCCACTTGGAGGCCCACTTGGAGGCCCACTTGGAGGCCCACTTGGAGGCCCACCTGGTGGATTTTCTGGGGTTTCCTCTGATTCATTCTCAGATTCATCAATATTTTCTGGACTTGGTTCGGGTTCGGGCGGAGTTTCCATCTGGTCCAAACCTCCAAACGCGCCACCAAACATATCGTCTGCTGCAGCGTTTTGTTCATCTTCTCTGGTTTTTTCTGCTGAGGTTTTTTTGTCGGCCATGTTCCCCCACCATGTATGCCACAGAGCGCGGCTTAAATAGCGGTTGCCGCTCGGCAACCTGTTGCCCGTGTGGTGTAGCGGTTATCATGAGGCGTTGTCGATGCCTCGACCCGGGTTCGATTCCCGGCACGGGCGCCAAATGCTATACTGATAGACATTTCTCGACCTTGCGAATCGTTCTTCAATGATAATGTGCACGACATCTTTGTGCGAGTTATTGCGTATTTGTTGATTCTAATTTTGGTGAGTCCAATTGCAGTAGCTTGTGAGACAGAGGTGGAGCGGGCCCTAAATGGTTGGTTTCCCTCTCCAACCGGGATTTCTCCTGACAAGGACGAGTCGATTAGAGAATCCGTAAGATTAGCGTCAATAGGACAGGAAGTTGCAAGATATCAACTCTGGAAGGTTCTGAATGGTGAAGAACTAACTGAAAGGCAAATCGCCGATGAAATAGACCGTGCGATGGTAGAAAACGGGTCTAATCCGAATTGGCCATCGTTTGACACTATTGTTGCTTCTGGGGCAAATGGTGCAATACCTCATGGCGACCCTGAAAATAATGGTGCTGGGCCCAAAATTGTTGAAGTGGGAGACGTCGTCGTCGTTGACTTAGGGGCAAGGGTTAACGATTGGGTTAGTGACGTGACGCGTACATACATTGTAGGCGGAACTACAAATCAAACCATAATCGATTCATACATGGCTGTGTACGATGCTCAAAACCTAACATTCCCAGTATTAGAGGCTGGAACTCCAGCATGGGTTCCAGATGACATCGCGAGAACGCATATTGAAGAGCAGGGGTTCGGCGATTTGTTTATTCACAGTTTAGGTCATGGTTTTGGTGTATGTGTACATGAGCCCCCTCTCCTATCAAGCACTCGCTCTGACCCATTATTTGGGCTGAATTACAATGAGCAACCATTGATGATTTGGGATGCACTTACCGTGGAACCGGGGATATACCACGATGGTTGGTTTGGAATCCGAATTGAAGATGATTTTCTGATCAACAATGACGGCCATGAGTTCCTAACCGCTGATTTGCCTCGAGACCTCGATTGGGCAATGATTACATTGGATGATTATACGCCTACGTCTGTAATTGAAATAAAAAGCAACGAGGGCGATTCATCCTTCCTACCTTACCCTGTTGGGTTTGTTGAGGTCCTAGTTTTGTTCGCAATAATTGTGGCAGTCAAGCGTGATGATTTCGAATAAATCTACTGCATTAATGGGCTACAATGTAATGGAAAGAGGACCAGATTGGTTCAGGATATGTCGTGATTTGTCACTGTCCCGCAAACAGTACAATAAACATCGATACCATTCAGCCTTGGGCTGACTCCTGAGATATCGCTTTCAGCACCGCACTGACACCTAACTTTGGTCTGCATGTTAATTGCGATGTTGTGGATGTTCATCAAATAAACGGCTGTCAGATTATAATTTCGAGCTCGAAGTTGGCATACATTTCGGTTGGGGAGTAAGATTTCTGAACATCGAATTTCAAATCTTGGATTTGTTCGGAGTGAAATATCTCATTAATTCTATTTTCAATAGTAGAAATCTCTGACTCCTCTACGATTGTCCAACCTTTGATTACTACATTATGTCCAGTTTTCAGTAATCCAACTAAATGTTGTAGGTGGTCCAAAGTGGAATGAGGAATATTGACGAGTAGTAAATCACAACAATTTGGAATTTGTTTTGAGAGGTTTCTTGCATCCTCACAAGTAACCCATGAACCGGGAAGGTTTTCTTGTAGCAATTTGTAAGCATCAGGGTTTAGGTCTGAGGCATATATTTCCCCAACTTCATCGATTTTTGAAAGTGGGACCAATGCTGGACCCACCCCTGCATATGGGTCACAAACTGATATTGCTCTGCCGAGTTTTTGGGATAATTTCTTCGCAGTAGTAATCGTTTTTTGCCTCTCGGTAGCAAGTCTAGGTGAATAGTATACTCTTCCAGGGTCTGTGTAAAATTCATTTCCATTTTCTCTGACTTTTGTCTTGGTCGAATTTGAAATTGTGTAAGATAAAATTTCCAAATCCCGTACGCGGAATTCCCCCTTAACTCCATTATCCGCGCATACAATCCTGACATTTGGTTGTTGGGCGATGATTGCGTCGGCGATTATTTTGCGATAAGTGGAGACCTCGTCTGGAATTTTTATAATCACAACATCCCCGATTTGGTCATGGCTCATCGGCCAAAATTCTCTATACTTTTCATACAGTTCTAGATCCAGACGTTGGGTCCAGTGCTTTGGGCCGCCCGAAATTGGCTCAAGCTCGACGATAGGCAGTCCATCGATTTCTCTTGGAGCATCATTGTTCAATGGCAAGCCCCTCCTATCACCAAGATTGTGTATTGCATAACCGTGAGCAAACCAGTTTAGACTGATTAGTTTCTCTCGCCAAAAGGCGGTTTTTTTGCTCGGCACGCTCAAATGACGCATTGTCTTCGCTAACTCCAAGCGAAGGTTGTGTTTGAGGATGACGGCTGAATTGATTCTAATAGGCATAGGACTTGGTGGAGTCAAAGGGATGTCGTTAGAGGCTTTTGAAGCGTCAAAAAATGCAGACTATCGATTCTATGAATCCTACACTGCGTTATGGAGTGAAGCGCATCTCAAAGAATTAGAAGAAGAAATTGGGGAAATTAAAACCGTTATGCGTCCTGAAATTGAAAATCCTGTTGAAATTCTCAATCTATCGAAAAGTTCCTCCGTCGCAGTTTTAGTTGTTGGAGACCCATTACAAGCTACCACTCATGTTGACCTACAGTTGCAAGCATTAGAGAATGATGTTGTGTGTAGAGTTATTCATGGCACATCGATTACTGGTTTAGTAACCGGTGCCGTTGGCCTATCAAACTACAAATTTGGGAGGCAAACTACTCTGACATATCCATACAACGGCTGGGTCGCAACATCGCCACTGGAAGTTATTGCTACAAATCGAATACAAAATTTACACACTCTTGTATTACTCGATTTAGACCCTACTGGAGAAGGGGTTGGTAAACAGATACCCATGAACCCGATAAATGCGAGTAATTCTCTTGTTTTAATGTCTGAAAAATTACTGAATTCGGTCGATGATTTTCCGCGAGATACGAATTATGACCTGTTAAAAATTGATGCCTGTAGAACAATTTGTTCAGAAATTGGAAGTTTACCAGTTGTCCTATGTAGTGATATGGGAACAGAAGACCAAGTAATTGCATATACAAATGTTGAAGATTTATCTAATTTCGAATACGGAAGACTGCATTGTCTAATTATTCCTGCTGAGTTGAGTGATACTGAAAAAAAGGCACTTTCCAGATGGTCGAAGGACTGAACATGGGGGCATAGGTGGGTAGGTTATGGCGCAACCGAGTAAAGTCGAGTTTCCTGGCCAAAAAAAACGTATGAGAATGCGTGGAACAAAACAGGCAAACCTCGATACTCAAAAGCGGTTGAGGAAAAATCTCGACAAATTATTGGAAGAGGGTGAATCCTTACTGCCGGCTATGACTTGGACTGGAAAGCTCAAGTGGGGGAGAGTTGATCCCGTAACAAAAACTCTTGCCGAATTAAGGAAAATTTTGCAAAGGCGAAACGATGTAAAATTCCTATCAAAAAGAATGATGGCGAAACGTGGAGACCCCGTTGGAAAGGCGCTGGCTGGTTCTTTACTAGCAGCCCATGAAAAAGAGATTTCAATTGTTGGTGACTACAAGCATCAATCCTTTGGAAGCGCATCATTTGTAAGAAAGGGTGATGGAAAAGTCATGTATCTTGCAGGAATACAAAATCACCACCTCCCTACAATGCGAATGCTTCCTTGGGAAGAGCATGCAAAGCGTGGTTACTTCTTCTTCTCGTGGCAAAGGGGCTTTGTCTGTTCTGGACCAGAACCTAAATTACCAGAGGGTTGGCTTGCAGATGTACTTTCGAGATCGCGGTTTGATTTCAATAACCGAGATGGAATATGGGCTACAAAAGGCCTTGATTTAGAATCCGTATCGAATAATGAGATGGCTGGAGAAGGGTACCTCGTTCTGAATTTCATAAACGGTAACAAGGTTGCAATAGGTTTCGAGGAGTTGACGAAAAATAAAGGAAAAACCTCGTTTATACACGACTTGGCCTTGTCAATGCTCCCTCCTAACCTATCAAATGTGATGAAACCTGATGCTGTTTGGTATCCAGAAGGAGCAGGTCAAGATGAAGCAAAGGAAGCAATTGACAGAATTTTAGACGCCTGGATGGGCTTAACGTTAGATGAGGGGTCCATTGGAAAGAGAGTTAAATTAACCGTAATTCATCATATTCCGAGTGGCTACATAGTCGGAGAAAAATGGTTTGAAAATGTGGAAGATGTTGCTCCTGAACTAAACGGATCTGAATTAGAAAAGAAGTTGGCTACTAAGATGATGCAATTAGCAAATAACTCGGGGATTAGAATTGGACAGGGAGGAAAAACCGATGAGCGAGAAGGTGATGCGTTGGAAATTGCGGCTAATTCTTGTAATGACGTTTTGTCTGCCTTGTGGGATGATTACGGAAAAGAGGGTCTTGTAAGCATCGGGATTTCTGAAGAGATGGCTGATGAGTTATGGGTTGCGCAAAATACGAAAAAGCGGGCCTTTGGTAAATTCTTGAAAGACATACAAGACAAAATCTCGAAATCTGACGTTTTAGATAAATTCCCATACAGGCAGGGAGAAATTTCTGGTCCAGTAGGATTAATTTACGATCTAACAATCACCGGACTTGTTGATGGAATGGGCAAAGCAGAAAAAATTGCGATGTCTAAACATAAGGATATAGATAGCGAATCTGCCGCTTGGGCATGGCTACTTGCTTGTAACAAATCTACTGGTCAAGACTGGCATTTCTCACCAAACGCAAGAGAGAGGGGGTCCGCCTGGAGTGCCGCTGCGAAAACCGTATGGAATTGTGGAAACTCCGTCGTAAATGATGAAGATGTGGATTTCAAAACATCATTAGAAGATCTTCGAAAAGCAACTGGCCAAATTGAGCCCCTTCCTTAGGTTCACACCTTAGATAGTGCCGTATAGATGTCGTCCCAGAGGTCTTCAACGTCTTCGATTCCAATCGACATACGCACAAACCCTGGCCCTAATCCTGCAGCTATCCTTACATCTTCAGGAATAAACATGTGACTGGAGTTAAATGGGCATTCAACTAAACTTTCCACGCCGCCAAGGCTTGTAGCTTCAAAAATCATATCTAAACCTCGCATGAATTTCAAAGCCATTTCGTCTCCCCCTTTTACAGTAAATGCAATCATTCCGGTACCTTTTGGAATTATTCGTTTTGCAATTTCGTAATCCCTGTGCGTATCGAGACTCGGGTGGTGAACTACGTCCACTAATTCATGTGATTGCAATCGCTTTGCTATTTCTGCCGCGTTGGAGCAGTGTATTGGCATTCTTGCAGCGAGTGTACGCATTCCTCTTTCTAGAAGGTAACAATTGTGGGGATCGGGTGAGCCTCCAAAATGAACTTTCTTGGGAAATAGTTGTGCGATTAAATCCGCCCTACCAACTATTGCTCCGCCAACAATATCAGAATGTCCGCCTAGGTATTTTGTTGTAGAATGAATCACTAAATCCGCGCCCATTGATATAGGCCTACAAGCCCATGGTGATGCGAATGTATTATCGATGACTAACAGTAGATTGTGTCTTTTTGCAATATCCGCCATGGCTTCTATATCACATATTTTTATCACTGGATTTGTTATAGTTTCAATGTATAGCATCTTTGTATTTTCCTGAATTGCAGATTCATATGAAGATGGATCTTGCATATCCGCCATAGTCGTGGAGATTCCAAACCTTGGGAGTTCTTCTGTCATCAGCCCGTATGTTCCTCCATAGACGTCAGAGCTTGCGACTATATGGTCTCCGTGTGATAGAAGTCCCATTAGAGTGGTTGAGATTGCTGCCATGCCACTTGCAAATAATTCGCCATCCTCAGCGCCTTCAAGAGCACATAATTTCTGGACAACCGCTTCGGAGTTTACGCTCGAAAGTCTTGCATAAAGTAGTGTGTGCTGGGCTCCGTTAGCCCAACCTTGATACCGTTCATCGGTAAGTTGGTAGGTTGAAGATTGGAAAATGGGAGTATTTACTGCTCCTTCGATGTGTTGCGTTCCCGAATGCACCGCTCTCGATGCAAATCTCTTTTTGTCGGACATAGGTCTTCCCATTTGTTGTTTATACTAACTCGCTCTTGAACAATTCGCAATGTTTTATTCCCCGATGTCGGAAAATACCTCTATTTCCTGTGGAAATACCGACAATATGACGGAATGTTTGATAATTAGAAATCTATTCGTATCAAATATGAAGTTGGATTCTAACGATTTGAAGATAATTGAATTGCTGAAACAGGATTCTAGGGCATCTGTAACATCAATTGCAGAGACTCTAGGTTTGGCTAGGGTTACAACACACGATAGAATGGTCAAACTAAAGAGTGAAGGTGTGATTCAAAGGTATACTGTAGACATAGATGCAAAAGCCTGGGGTTATGACCTCCGAGCATTCATATTTGCTCGATGTGAACGAGGGAATGTAGATAGGCGGTCAGTAGCGCAAAAAATTTGCCAATTCCCCTACGTAGTTAGGTGCAATGTAATAGCAGGAGACTGGGACTTACTAATCGAGGTTGTAAGTCCGTCAATGGATTCGCTTGGGGATGCTATTCTAGACGGATTATCGAAAGTAGGTGGTGTTTCGAATACGCAGACAATGGTTTCGTTCTATGATTACTCTGGTAAGGCATCATCGCTCAGATGATCGCCTTCTTTGTTTTCATCAAATTCTACGATTATGTTACCGGCTAGCAATAGTAAGCCCATAACCAACCAGATTTTTATTTCAACAAGTCCAACAGACCATCCATACAATGTCGCCCATACCGGTTCAAATGAATAGATTATCGCAGCGTGAGTTGGATTGAGATATTTCTGCATGAGGTTCATGACGAGAATACACACTAATGAGCCGAGAAGGCCAAGACAAATCAGGGGAATTATCACTCCATCTTGCCAAGTCGATTCAACTACAGTAAAACCTCCAGTGAATACCAACATCATCAGCAATGCGCCCAAGACTAAAACTACAAATGATGTTGCAGTAATTGCAATAGGATCTCTCTGGCGAGTAACAGAATCTGTGTAGATTATATGGATTGCAAAAAATACGGCGCTAATGATAGTCAGAAATTCGCCTATGCCCCAAACAATGTGCGGTGGGCCATCGATAAATCCCGCTCCAACTGTGGCCAATATTACTCCAAAAATCATCATTCTCGTCGGTTTCCTATCCGACATAAAAATTGAGAAACACGCTGTAAACACAACATATAGTGATGTAAGGAATGCAGATACTGCGGGGGAGACTGATGCGATTCCGATCATCTGTAACACGAAACCGCCCAACATCAATGAACCAAGTAGAAGGCCTCCTTTCCAGTCATCTATCGACTTTAATCCGCCTCTAGCTCGAGATGAAATCGCTAATAAAACAATTAGCGCAAGTAAAAATCTTGAAGCAACGATTGTAGATACCACTCCTGACTTACCATAAGTGTCGATTTCTTGGGTCAAAGCAGACATAATCTGTTTCATCCAAACAAAGGTCCCTCCCCAAAAAAGAGTAACTAAGAGTAGGCCGAGTACCGCCTGTCTCTTGGTTGCCATATCATGGGATGGCCTCCAAAGTTATTGATAATCTCGGTAATCTTCTTTATTTTTGCATACGGATTTAGTGAATATGCTCTTGAGCCTAATGCATCATGGGCAATCATGGCGGAAGATAGGTTCTGGGACTCCCCCATAGAGACCGGTCAAATCCCGGCAGACGGTGAGTCGTTCGACTGTATTGTCGTTGGTGGCGGGCCAGGTGGAGCTGCTGCGGCATCATATCTCGCCATGGAGGGGAAATCTGTTCTCCTTGTCGAAAAGGGAGTTTGGCCTCGCGACAAAATTTGTGGTGATGCAGTAGGTGGAAAATCGCTTAGCCATGTGAATGCTTTAGGTGTCAAAGCAAAATTAGAATCCACCCCTCATTTCCGTGTAACCGGAATTGTATTTTCCTCTCCCAATGGAAATGAAGTCACTGTTCCATTACCAGAAGAAGAGGTTGAAAAGTTAGAAGCGGGATATTCGCTACCTAGACAGCAATTCGACTGGTTACTTTTCGATAGAGCTACTGAATTAGTTTTGGAAAATAATGGTGCAGTAATACAAGGTGCAACTGTCACTGAAGTTTTCGATGATGCTGGAACAATTACTGGGATTGCCGTGGGGATTGGCGGTAAAAAGGGTGAGATGAGAAATTATCACGCCCCGTGGACAATAGGAGCAGGTGGTTATCAATGCCCTGTAGCGAGGAAGATTGTGAAAGATCTTGCAAAAGAAGAATTGGTCGATAGAATGCATTATTGTGGAGGATATCGAGAATATTGGTCTGGTGTCAAAGGATGTGAAGGAGATGCAGGAAATATCGAGATTCATTTTGTTGATGATGTCATACCTGGTTACTTCTGGTTGTTCCCTCTCGGTGAAGGGAAGGTAAACGTCGGAATTGGCATGGTGCTGGGTTTACTCGATAAACAAAAAAAGAAATTGAAGGCATTACAAGCTGACGTCATCAAAAATCATCCTCTTTTCAAAGACAGGTTCGCTGATGCGAAAATGATCCAAGGAACTGGTAAGGGGTGGCAACTTCCGTTTGGTAGTCCGCGAAAAGGAGAGATAAATCAACCACGGAGAGCTTATGCGCCAGGTGCGTTGCTAATTGGCGATTCTGCAAGTTTGGTCGATCCTTTTTCCGGAGAGGGCGTTGGTAACGCTCTCGTGAGTGGAGAGATTGCCGCCCAGCACGTTATTGAAAACAGAGGTATGAAAGAATACCAAGATGAATTATGGGCGGCCCTTGGTCCTGAGCTAACAAACTCGTTTAAAATGCAAAAAATGAGTCGTAAAAAGTGGCTACTGAATTGGTTTGTAGGAAAGGCCGGTAGAAAACCGGAAATTCAGCATATGATGACCGAAATGATTGCCAGTAAAGAAGCTCAAGAAAATCTACATTCAAAATGGTTCTTGGTTAAGACATTGTTATTCTGAGGTGTTTTGGTGAATTCAAGTTTGGAAAATGTCAAGGCGGTTTTCCTTGATCTTGATGGAACGATATACTTGGGCTCATCATTAATTAGCGGTGCTTTGGATTTCCTAAAAAGGTGTGACGAGAAGGGTGTAAAGCGATTTTTCCTATCCAATAATTCGTCTCGTTCTGTTTCACAATATGTGGAAAAATTGCACAAACTCGATATCCCTTGCACAGCCGATGATGTATTACTATCAACACATGATTTGTTGTCTTGGTTAAAGCAAAATGACGTAAATAGAACATATGCAATCGCAACAGATGGTATGTGTGAAATGTTAGAAAATGAGGGAATAACAGTAAGAGATGTTAACCCACAATATGTTGTACTAGGATATGATACTGAGATTAATTATGAAAAAATTTCAATGGCTTCTATACATCTCCACAAAGGAGTTCCTTTGGTTGCGAGTCATCCAGATATGGTTTGTCCTTCACCAGAAGGTGGTTTGCCTGATGTTGGAGCCTATCTTGCGATGTTGAAAGTCACTACAGGGGTTGATCCAGTTCACATTACAGGTAAGCCAAATCCTGGAATGATAATGCACAAGATTGAGGAGCTTGGCTATTCACCCGAAGAATGTGTAATGGTCGGAGATAGATTGTACACCGACATGGAAATGGCAAACAGAGCCGGATGTGTTTCAGTCCTCGTCCTATCTGGGGAAGCTACACTGGAAGATTTACAAGAGTCGGATGTTGATGTCGATGTAGTGGTCGAATCTGTTGACTCGTTACTGAGGTGAATTTTTGGGAAGGTTATCTGAATTTTTTTCTCGAAGGATGACGTTTGAGCCATTTGGACATGTCGTTTCAGGAAGGTTAGCCGAATTTAGACTAATGAAATTAACAAGAGCGGTTGCAAAAGATGCGTTGGTTCTTGAAGGTATTCGAATTCCTGATCCTGATGAAGGAGGCCGACGCGAGATTGACATGGTTATCGCTACAGCGGATAGATTGCTAATTATAGAACAAAAACATTGGTCGGGATCTTTTGATATACAAGAGGATGGTAAATTTTTGCAAACCAGAAAAAATGGTTCTACATTACTACATAAAGACATTATAGAATGGACGGCGAGAAAGGGGAGAATATTAGTCGATTTGCATTTTTCCCGATGCGGTCCGCATAATTTTGTCCCAGAAGTAGTCCTTGTATTCTCTAATAAAAACCTTGAATGGTCGCAGTTACCCGAAAATGTGAACGCTGTGGCTTTTGACGAAATGGGATTCATAAATATGGTAGAAAGGATGGATCGTACAAAACCCGATGAAAAGCTATGTGAAACGTTGTTGGGTTTTGGAACCTGGGACACTATTCATTTGAACGGTGGAAGAACTGTTCATGGAGACATACTCGAATATCCGTTCGAACGCAGTAATTGTATTACTACTCACACGGGCCTTCTGGGATTGATAACTGGTCCGAAGACTATGTTGTCAACCGGACAAACTATCTCCGACCAATCTGGTCCACTAATCGCAGTAGTTGGAGAGGATAATCCGAGAGTTATCCCGTTTGCAAATATCTCAAAAATAGAATTCAGCAATCCTCGAAAAGAATGGGGATAAATAAAGGATATTTGTGAGATATTCCGATATTAATGCTGTCCTGTCTTGTTTTTATGCATTACGAGTTCAGCCTAATGCAACTCGCAATTCTGATACATCTATTCTATTATCTCCATCTGTATCAAATGCAGAAATAATAGATGAGATTTGGTCTGGAGTGAGTCTTTCGCCAACCTTTGACTGTATTCCTTTGTACAATTCAGGGCCGTTAATCGTTCCATCTCCATCTAAATCTAGTTCTTCGAATAATTCTTTGACGTTCTGGCCGCTATCTTTCATCGCATCCGATAACTTCGTCAAAGCGTCTTTCACTGCTTGGTCTCCGCTTGCCATGAGTTCTGCTGTAGTTGTAATCAAAAAACAGTTTCCCTAATCTTAATTTTTGCAAGTATTGAAACGGGTGATTTGATTGCAGAGTTTATGGCTGAGATTTGGATTGAGGCAATTGGGTTATTTGCAGGGCTACTCGGTATCGTGGCCTGGTTACCACAAATCAAAGAAGTGTGGGTCCTAAAAAAACATGAAGGGATTTCTATACCTACTTTTGTTGTTGTTACCATAGCTCTTTGCCTATGGTTGATCTACGGTATCTTAATCCATTCAATTGCCATGATAGTTGCCAATATACTTACTTTACTTGCAATAAATTCTATGCTGATAGGAGTGATAAAATTGCGCAAACAGGAAATTAACGGCTAACACATCATACAAAAATTTGTGAACCCTGAAGATACAAACACTTAACAAGAATAGTATCTATTTGATAACATGACAAGGGTTTTCACTTTTTTCGTTATCGCGATATTTCTCCTATTCCCACTATCTAATTCAGGATCAAATTTTGAATTGGAGAAGGAAAATTTTGACTTCTCCTCTGATTTGAACAACGAGTTTTCTCAATTTGGAACAGGGTTCGATGAGACGGTTGTCGCTTCATCGGCTGATGGATTAAGTACGCCAAGAGACCTTGAGTTTCACCCATCCCAAACGAGAAATGACGAATTGTGGATTGTGAACAGAGCTGATGACAGCGTAGTGATAATTCACAACACTGGCCAATCAAACCAGTATTCTGAGAAGCGCCTCGATGCTTACAGAAACCATTTCTTAGAAGAGGTTAGTTCAATTGCATTTGGCTCGTATGATGCTGAGTTTGATTATCAGTTTGCAACAGGTCAAGAGTCAAGAAACACGTACAACGGTCAAAGCTCCCCAAATAATTTCATGGGTCCTGCTCTTTGGCCTTCTTCGCTTAGTCACTTTGCTGTTGAGCACCAAAATGATGGGCTACTAGGAAGCCACACCGATATGCTGCATGAATCGCCATTCGGCATGGGGATTGCTCACGATTCTGGAAATGCGTATTGGTATTTTGATGGATATTATGGTAATCTTGTGTATTATGATTTCCAAGAAGACCACGATACAGGTATGGATGACCATTCAGATGGAATCGTCAGGAGACATACCGACATACAATTGGCTAGAGTCGCAAACATTCCTGGTCACATGATTCTTGACAAAAATAACGGAATTCTTTACATTTCAGACACTGGAAACAATCGTGTTCTATGGGTTAACACCCTCGATACATCTATCCTTACGACTGACATGATGAATGACAATTCTAGGTTAGAGCCTTTACAAGAGTATTCTGCGATAACGGGTAGAGAATATGGGGTTCTCATCAATGGTATTTCAAATCCTAGTGGAATCGCATTAGATGGAGATTCGTTATTCATTAGTTCTAATGGAAACGGTAGTATTTGGGCTCTAGAATTAAGTGCAAATGGAAAATCTGGAAATGTTGAAGCGATTGTTGAGACTCAGGCAAGTTCCATTATGGGACTTGAAATTGGCCCTGACTCAAAATTATATTACGTGGATGGCCAAAGCAACGAGGTTGTTAGACTCGACCCTTATCCCGACACAGATAAAGATCATATTCGGAATAGTGAAGACAACTGTCCAAATATCTCAAATGAGAATCAGCTTGATTATGATGGAGATGGAATTGGGGATGTTTGTGATAATGATGGGGATAATGATGGTGTGACGGAAGATATTGATAATTGTGAATTTGGCAATATTGGTTGGACATCGTCTTCAGCAACCGACCATGATGGAGATGGTTGTAATGATGAAACCGAAGATTTAGATGACGACAATGATGGAATAGATGATTACATGGATGATTGTATAAAGAGTCCTCTCGGATATACAAGTAATCCTGAGACCGATTATGATAGAGATGGTTGTATTGATGAAAATGAAGATTTGGATGATGACTCTGATCTGATTTTCGATATCGACGATAGATGCCCTTTCAGCCCTCTTGGTTTTATCTCATCCGCAATTAGCGACATTGATGGAGACGGTTGTAGAGACGATGGCGAAGATTTAGATGATGATGATGATGGATTCTTAGATGTCGATGATAGATGCCCTACAATATTTGGAACCTCGTCTTTAGGAAAATATGTTGGGTGTTTGGACAGCGATGGTGACAGTTGGGCAGATGAAGAGGATGTTTATCCTGATAACTACTCTCAATGGGCCGATTCTGATGAGGATGGGTTTGGAGATAATTTATCGGGGACATTTGGTGATGCCTGTCCCACCATTTTCGGCACCTCAATAATTGACCGTTTCGGATGTAGAGATACTGATGGGGATGGTTATTCAGACCCATTTCTCGATTATACTGTAATTGAAGGGGCTGACGCCTTCCCTGACGACCCAACACAATGGTTGGATTCTGATGGAGATGGGTTTGGAGACAATTTCGATGGCGACAATCCAGATATTTGTCCAGAAATCTTTGGCACTTCAACCATGAATCAGGTATTGGGGTGTTTAGATAGTGATGGAGACGGATGGGCAGATTCTATTGATGCATTCCCTGAAGATGGCACTCAGTGGATCGATTCCGATAATGATGGATTCGGTGATTTGGCCATTGGTAATCGGGGTGATGCTTGTCCCAGCCAAATCGGTACATCTACAATAGACAGGTTTGGATGTCCGGATGTTGATGATGATGGATGGAGTGATTTGAATGATGCATTCGCTTTTGACCCTGAAAGATGGAGTGACCTCGACCAAGACGGATTCCCGGATCAAGCAAACCTATCCGATACCGATGATTGTCCCAACACGCATGGCACATCAACTAAAGATAGAATCGGCTGTATAGATTCTGATGGAGATGGTGTTTCAGATAGTGCTGACGCCTATCCGAATGACCCTTCGAGGAGTTTTGAGGCCCAATTCAGCAATACGGTCTTTTTAATTGGTATTGTGGTTTTCATTACCGCAATTTTAGGCTACCTTATAGTTCGGAAAAAGGGTGAAGAAAATTCGCCATCACAAATCGATTCTACGGAAGGTTGGTTTGAATCTGAAAGCGCAGTTTATGCTCAGCCACAACCCCAAAGCGTGCAAGGCCCGCCAATTCCATCTGAAGGATTACCCCCTGGATGGACTTTAGAACAATGGAATTACTATGGACATCAGTATCTGGATAACAAATAATTACAATTTTTCAAGTTGTAAATTCCTGTTAAACTCAATAAAGTCAGCAAACTGATTTTGTGGTCTGAATAATTACTGCCCCAATCTTATACGGGTCACCGTTTGATGCTGGTCTGCGATCCTCTAATCTACCTACCCATCCATCAGTGGGCACAGATGCAGGAACTCTAATCGAAGCTCCACGATCAGATACGCCATATGAGAATTGGTCAATGGATTGTGTTTCGTGTAAACCTGTCAATCTCTCTTCGTTATGAGCGCCATAAACAGCCATGTGCCGTTCGATATTTTGTCCGAAGGCTTCACAAATGCTATCGAATAATTCCTTGCCACCTTTGTCTCGCATTGCGCCATTAGAGAAGTTTGCGTGCATTCCTGAGCCGTTCCAATCACCCTTGATTGGCTTAGGGTGATACTCGATGTAATATCCGTAACTTTCAGTTAATCTATCAAGCATGTATCTAGCGACCCATAATTCGTCACCTGCTTGTTTTGCACCTTTTGCAAATATCTGGAACTCCCATTGCCCACAAGCAACTTCTTGGTTAATTCCTTCGAAATTTAGTCCAGCTTCTAAACAAAGGTCTGCGTGCTCCTCAACGAGTGCTCTTCCGTGAGTATTTTTCCCACCGACGGAACAATAGTAGAGTCCCTGAGGGCCTGGATATCCGCCAACTGGGAATCCA
Source organism: Methanobacteriota archaeon (assembly GCA_029979405.1). The sequence goes on along the minus strand of JAPOHM010000001.1, from coordinate 299 downwards.
AGAGGGAGTTGTGTATCTACGTCCATGATGAAGTATTCTTGTTCAAATCCGAACCAAAAATCATCATCATCGTCATCGATGGTTGCTCGCCCATTGCTTGGGTGCGGGGTACCGTCTGGGTTCATTACTTCGCACATTACTAGGTAGCCGTTTATCCTTTGAGGGTCTGGGAAAATATTGACCGGTTTCAATAGACAATCGGATGAGCTGCCGTCGGCTTGTTTGGTGGAGGAACCGTCAAACATCCACATTGGGCATTCTTCTAAGGTTCCGCCAAAATTATTGCGAACCATTGTTTT
>JAPOHM010000205.1 GCA_029979405.1 Methanobacteriota archaeon | reverse complement strand
GCAGAGGTGATAGTTCTGCCCGCATACAGTTTTTGATCTCCGTCTTCTGATTCAACGGTTTTCAATTCTTTTGCTTCAACTAAACCTGCATCTGTCATCTGTTGTAGAGCAGTTCTAATGATATGACGACTGCCTGCTACTGGAGTATGTGGCTTTGAACCGTTGTCTTTCTTTCCGCCAAAGGCTTGTGCAAGAGTATTAACTCCAACTGGACCTTCTCGTCCAACCTTTCTAAGAATTGCAGCACAGCGAACTTCCCACCAGTTTGACTGTACGGGTGGTTTTTCTCTATGTACGCCGGTTTTGACATAATTAGCCCATTCAGGCTTTGAAATCTCATCGATTGCAGACAATTTATCGGCTACCGCTGAGTTGAGTAATTCCGCAGGGACATCAAAAAACGTCGTCATTGTAACACCAAGCAACTTGCCGACCTAACTCCCATATATGAAGGACACTGTTATTGCAACTCCAATGTGATTCATAAAAAGGATACTGCGAACCAAGTATAGTAGCATTCATGAAGGACTGTTTGGTGGGTTAAATTATGAGGAAAGCCCTAGCGCAAAACCCTAACCTACTGAGGACCTTGATAGGACTTGGATTGACCTTAATTTTCCTTCTCGGTTACGCGGTTTATGGGGCCACCGTCAGTACGGAGTACTACATTTACAGTTCTGATTCTACGGAATCTAATCATGAATTAAATCTATCTTCTCAATACTATAACGAACAAACTGACACCACAACCTGGACCTGGAATGTGGGTGTCAACCCTTCCAATTTATCTTGGATAAATTTGTCAGTAATAGATGTAGATGATGGAACATTAGTGTATATTTCTAACTCTGTAGGTTTTTACAGCCATCCATCATTGGGCGACGAAGATGCAACAGGCTTTTCTTGTGCGGAAAGCTGTAAGTTCTTGAAAGAACATCGTGTCAATGCGACAGACAATATCGCTTCGATATTTGGTCTAACTAATCCAGATCCATCAATTAGAGGCAAAGGTACGGTATATGCAGACACGATTGAGCAAGGGAAAGAGAAGGCTATCGCTATCATTAACAATACATTCGAAGACCCAAGTTTTAGCATAACAGTGATTGAAGATGGTGAAAGAGATGTTGAACCAAATATCGAATTTGTTACAGTGAATGAGAAATTTTCAGGAATAGAAAGATTCGAAGTAGATGCAGCAACCGAATTTATGTGGGCATTAGCTGCCGTGATTGGATGTTTCAGCATGGTCTTAGTTCCTTCGTTTACAATATATTTTGCAGCCAGGGCTAAGGAAAAGAAATTGGAATTGAAATTGGAAGAAGCAAAATCAAATCTAGAAAGTGAATAATTATGCCGAAGGTATGATATTCCTTGCATTGTTGTCACAGACTGAGCCCGATGAAGAAAATCGCATTGATTATACTCGCAACCTTACTTTTACCCAGTATGAGTCATGTTGTTGCAACATCTGGGCGAGCTTCGAATATTGATTTGGCTGTTGGTGATATTTCGATTACATACACTGATAGTACGAATAGGTCGAAATACCAGATGTTCTCATCAAATTATCCAATCATCGGATTCAGCAAACCTCAGAACCTATATGTCACAGATGGAGTACTCGGTGTAGAAATGAACATCAACATCGAAATTGAAAACCTTGGAACTTCGCAATCAGGTTTTATCGATGTTAAAGTGTATGTGTTGCACAACGAATATACAAGGTTTGAATTGTTAAATTACACGACAGGTATGAGTCCAATAGCGGGTTCTGCTAGTTCTTCCACAGATGTACTATGGATACCACAATATTCAGGCAATCACACATTACAGGTTATTGTATCAAACAGTGCAGGAGATGATGATACAAACAATAATCAAAAGAATCGTCACATGACAATAGCATACTCTTACGATAATTGTGAGGATATGTCATTGTGGGCTTCATCTGGAGAATGGAAAGTAAGTAGTGATGTATTCATAACCTCACCTTCTGCTTTCCACATTGGAAATGGCGAGTTTTCTACTTACTCATCGTCTCAAACATCTACCTTAACTACACCTGTCATGAATCTTGCAGATGACGTAAATGGCCATAAAGCAGCAATAGGATATTCATTCTTTTACACAGGTGGTGCGAACACAGGTGATATGCTAACTGGATATGCGCTCGACGACAATGGAAACTGGGATCAAACATTTAACCTTCAGAATGTTGTTGACAATAATTTCCAAGATGGCAGTAACAACTGGCAAACCTTTACCGCAAGTTTCAACAATAAAAATTCACCATTAATACCTCTAGGCAACGAACATTTTCATGCTAATTCACAATTTAGATTCACATTTACTTCAGATGGAAGTGCTGAAGATATCGGATACTATTTAGATGAATTCGTAATAATATACGACCAAGCAGCAAGAAAGAGCGAGTTCAATATTGACCTGAGTGGCGTGAATACTATTGGAGGGCTTCCCGGAGATTGGTCGAT
>JAPOHM010000118.1 GCA_029979405.1 Methanobacteriota archaeon | reverse complement strand
GATTTTGTTCAAGCTTTTGTTCATTCATAATTCATCATTTCCTTTGGGGTTTCTCTGTCCCATGATTAGTGGGGGATTTCGCTCCCTCCAAGCGAGCTTGTTGAGGCAGTTCTAATCTGCCGGATATCTTGACTTAACTGTAGTAGCATGTTCTTTGCGACTCAAGCCCAAATTACCTCGTCCTTAGCCAAGGACAACACATAAGGCAGGGTGGGCGAATCAAGCGTAAGAATTGCTTGTAACTCACAAGTTGGCTCAAGATCCATAAACTACGACCCGTAAATGGGTGTGTAGGCTTTCTGGGCCATGATTAGAAAATAAGGCTTTGTTACCACTCTTAGGTATTGCACGCCAATAAAGGCGTGACCCCGTTAGGGGTCGTGGCTTGGTATCATTCTCGCACGAATGCGATATCCGGTTTTACCGATACCCGGACCTTGTGTAATCGAACATGTTTTACAACTGTGTTCAAGTTGGTGAAATCGCAATTTTGCGTGTTGAATAAGTCCAGAATTTCCTCAGACCTTTGCCCTCTATAGCATGGGCATAGATCCGCACAGCACCTTGCCGTAGGCCGAAGCCGTTAGGCATTAGTAACTCTGGTTCTGTTGAAACCGACGAATCGGAATCTGCTGTATGAATGATACGGTAGTGTATATGTCGGAAATCTCATTATTCCAGTCATGCTCGAAGTTCTCCGGTGGCGCTCCATCACCCCCATTGTTCAAACGAGGCTGAGACTGCGAACTATTCTCATATTATTTTCACCTTCGCTGGTGAAACCTCGCTTTCCCCATGAGGGTCAAGGCCACTTTCAATCTACGATTATGTCTGGTGAGGCCGACTTAACTGACGCTGATTTCTCTTTGTCACCGACTAAGCTCTCATTCAACTTGCGTTTCATAGCGTATTACTGCATAGGAGTCGCAGCGACTCCCTTAGCGACACCGATTTACCCTTTCGGGAAGCTGGTTTTTACAGGGTTTCTAATCCTGTATGAACTAGGTTCTCACCAACATTTCACCAGAAACGATGTGTTCCTGGCGCTTTCGGTTAGCTTTTCCAGAGCGAACCCAATAAATTGGTCTGCCGTTCGGTTCTCTGGAAGAAAACAGCCAGTAGTCGAAATAATCCAGAGGGTATCACCCGATCTCTCAGGTGCTTTCTCTGGTTCGACACTGAAGCCTCGCAAGGCAACTGGCCGATTGCTAAATGCAATGTTCAGAGAGGGAGATGTCTCCCTCACTACTTACTGCCAGCGGAGGCCTAAGCCGTTCCCAACTGACAGGGGTTTTGCACCCCTTTTACACTACTTAGGCCATCGGAGGCCTAAGCAGGGTGCAAAGTTAGGTGCATACATAATATAATCGTGTAGTAATGCCATCGGCATTGATATGCTAGCCCTCCTGGACAAGCTATTTTCGAGCCTTTCCAGGTGGTGCTAGCTCTGCACGATCACCTGCTACGATATTTCGGCCATCGGAGGCCTAAGCAGGTTGCATAGTTTAACGCATTCATAATGTAATCATGTTGTTATGCCATCGGCATTCATATATTGACCCCTTCGAGTCAGATGAATTTCCTTACTCAATCCGTTTTCTTGCTTGGAATCTCTCCTAAGAGCTGTCAAGATCTACGGATTTCGTTTTTTGTCCTAAGTTTAGGTCAAAGTTGCTATGCAACATAGCATAATCATGTTATTACGCCATCGGCATTTATCAGCGAACACCCCTTGCGAGGAGTGTGTTCAGCGAGAACCATCCTCACTTGATTCTGGAAGCGTTCGCTGAGAAAGGATGCGAATTGGGCAGACCGCCTGATTGCGTCATGGAAGATTTACGCAATGGTTCGCCCTACAATTATGATGAGACAGACCAGGGCTACAGTTGTCGTATCTGTGGTTTGGAGGTCTTAGGTTTGCAGTTTGAGGATCAGCCAAATCCAGACCGAGATGAAGAGGGGCGAATATTGCCCATGCATACAATCGGCGAGTCGGGAGCCCAAAGAGGAAGAAAGGCATCATTTACAGGCATCATGGATGCTGGCGGTATTTTGCAAATGGACTCTACTGCTATTGCTTTTGCAAGAGAGCAGCATAGGAGGGGTATTGAGAATAATTTGCATAAAGGTAGAGGATTGAGGGCATTGGCCGCTGCTTCTCTTTACTTGGGTGTTGTAGATAGTAGCAAACCTATTCAAATGAAATCTGTTGTGAAGGCTGTAAATCAAGTATCTTTTTTCTCCGGCGGTCCTACTACCGTCAAAGCCGCCAACAGAGTTTTGAAACAAGGTGTGTCTTCTGGTGCTTTGGCTTTGAAGGATTTGAGCGTCAAAGACCTGCTCAAGAGATATGTTTCTGAGAACCCTCTTTATCCTGAAACAGAAAAAAGAGCTTATCAGTTGGGAGAGACAAAGGGCCACATAAAACAAATCGCCGCTGGTTCTGTATATTTGGCTTGTAAAGAATCTCCTCACAGAAAAGAAAACAGAATCACAATGAAAGAAATCGCACTTGAACTGGGAACATCGAGAAAAACTGTTTCGCTTGGCGTGAAGGCGATCAGAGGCGGAAGGGTCCTTTCAAACCCATCCTCAAGACCGCAGTTCAGTAAGCATGAGCTAGAAGTGTTACGAAGAACCCGTTAGGCTATCTCATCACGACCCAGCGACAGCAATCATCGGTCCTTATTCTAAGGTCGGTTATTTTCTTACCACAGTTGGGGCAGTTTTCATCTTTCATTTGCATAGACTCCTGTTTTGATACACATTACACAAAAATATAGTTTTTCAGGATATCTTCCCATAGATGTCATCTCGTCGGCCTTGAAAGAATTACCACACCCATCACACTTCATTTAATTTCCTCTAGAGGGGAGGTATTTTCTTAGTTTCTGCTTATCCATCTCTTTTTTGTAAGTGTGCATCAGTTTGTGGATTTCTCTTCGAGAGTAAGTTCCGTCTGGACTCTGATTCACTTTGATCCACAGGAATCGGATAGTTTCTCCTTCAACCATTTCCTCCACCTGGTCTTGGCTAACACCATACAAATGATGAATGTCCTCAACATTGATTTGTGTATCGGGAACTACTCTCCAACGGCGATTCTGTATCTTTTCGAAGTAAGCGGGATAACTTGCTAAGATAGTTGATACTTGGTTCTTTTGACCGCCGATTATTGAATGTATTTCGTTGAAATCTAAGGTATCGGTCTTAGCTTCTTCAAAGGCTTTCATAATGAATCGGACTGAACGGTTTTGCCGACTCAATTTAATTCACCCTCCTCAATCGCTCGATTTTGTAGAGCTTCGATTGTGTCAAGGGCCTTTTCGATGATGTCGCTAAAGGTATCACCCTTCTTCCCCATATCAGCTAATCTTGCGTGCAAATCCCCTGTGATGAGGATAGTCTTCTTACCATTGGAACCCATTGGAGCGAAGGAGAGATAACTCCCGTATAACGGTTGGGTGTGAATTACATCTGAACGGAACAGTTATGAATCGCCTATATCTCTTACATGTGCGTGGAAGAGGCAGACGAGTGGGTTCCTGTGATTCGAAAGGCCCTTGCTTCTAACCCCATTTTCAATGAAGAAACATTAGAAACATCTGCCAATCTTTTCAAAGAATTGAGTAATCCTGTTGGAGTTGCTTTGGTAATTTTGCAGATGATGGACCTCCAAAGGCCGAGTTCAGACCTTGATGGTTATGTGTGAATTGGTGTAAAATATGATACCACATTCTTGGTGATCGTAATGGCGCAACTCATTCCCAAATGTAGTTGTGGTTCAGAAGATTTGCATGAAATTAACCCTCATTCGTTGGATTTAACGCAGACTATTTGCCGTTCCTGTGGAAAGGTGACTATCCGTTGAACTCATACGGGAACAACTAATCCGATGTTTATGAGTCAAATCGGATACTTGCTTGTTGGAAATCCGCCTTTTTGGAAAACTGGTTATGCTAATCAGCTTGATTTGCTCGGACGGCATCTAAAGTCACAGGGGAAAACAGTTGGCTATATTGCAGATTTTGGTTATGCAGGTCCAGTTGTAATGCACGAAGGGAGTCCTGTTTATCCTGTGTCCGAATATCCTGGAACATTGAATGCTGATTCCATGCAGATCTACAGAAGACATTTCATGGACCGTTATGACTTGTCTGAAACAATTATGATTTTTCTTGGAGACATTTGGAAGTGGAATAGAATCGGTGCAAATTTCAAGCATACTATTTGTATAAGCCCTGTTGATGGTTCGAGCCTAGCAAATATTGAGATTCAAAATCAAAGCACATTTACTCATCTTGCCGCTATGTCGAAGCATGGGCAAAAGGTAATGGAAGAATATCATGGCGGGCAAAACATACTTTACTTCCCTCATGGATATGATGATGATGCTTTTCCTGTAAAGAAATCAAAGAGGGCTGTAAGAGGTTCTTGGAGAAATCCAAGAGTTACTACTGATAGTTTCGTTGTTGGCTTTTTGGGCGACTTTTCCGAAAGGAAGGAGCCAGCGGTCAATCTTGAAGGGTTTGTAAAGTTCCTATCCACATTGGATAACCCTGGTGAAGTCATCCTATTTGTGAAGAATAAACCGGATCATGTCCAAGCCCAGCAAGTGCAATCGTTAATTCAGCAAATGGGCATTCCAGAACAGATGGTTCGCATGGTTGAGCCTACAAAGTCAATCATAGGATTATCTTCTGAGGAGATGGGAGAACTCATTTGCGGCTTAGATGTTTTATTGCATTGTAGCTCTCAAGAGGGATTCGGCATCATCCAAGTTGAGGCACAGGCTCATGGCGTTCCAGTCATAAACACGGATTTTGGCCCAATGCCTGAACTCAATGCTGATGAAAACTTGATTGTGCCATTAAAATCAATGCGAGAAAATCAATCCATCCAATATGGAGTTGCTGATTCGGATGAAATAGCCGCGAGGCTATCGCAGTTACATACTGAATGGAAAAACAAGTCATCCCTCTATGATAAAAGAATTGAAAATACGAAGAAATGGGCAAACCAATACTCCTTTTCCAATGTTTTCAACAATTACATCTGG
>JAPOHM010000125.1 GCA_029979405.1 Methanobacteriota archaeon | reverse complement strand
GATTCTACATGTATTTTTCCCCTCGAAGCAACCCAATCTGGGACTTTTTACCATTCTGTCTCTCCCGCCAATTTCATACTTTTCATAGGATTTGCCTGAACCGCCTCATATTCTAAGCCCAAGTGTTCAAGAAGGCTTCTAACCTTCCAACAGAATGGGCAAGTATACAGCATGTGTAGCTTTCCAACGCTCCCCATGTTCTACGCCAAATAGGTCTCCTTCATGATTCATCCGTATCTTTAAGTCCCTCTGGGCGCCAGCCAGGTTTCCAAAAACTAAGGTTGTCTAACCAATCATTAAATTCGTCATCTTCACAATTCAATAGCCTGTATGCTCGCATATTCAATCCTTCAAATAACGAGTCGTCCATTATTCCTTCATCATTGGCGTCTTTCCATTCATTTGCCATTTGTCTAATCTGACGCCGTGCCTCTTCAGGGTTGTCGAAATTTTTTTCACAAAGTTCTTGTAAATCAGTTAACCAAGTACGAGTATCTCTTCGAATTACATCAGGAATTTTCCTGCTGTGAGACTTTTTTCCAAATGGCCACCAACCCATTGTTACCCCTAATAGGTCGATGTCAATAGTCTTGGGGGTGAACCTGTTGGGCGGGATATGGGGCGCATCTTCGTTCATTTTCATGGTAAACCTTCTGACAAGAGAATGTCAGATATGATTGATGACTATTCTAAAAGGCTCGGAAACAAAATAAAAATTGAGTACCATAACTCAAAACTAACAACAGTAGAATACCTAACAAAACTCAGTGAAAACACAATTTTGTTAGATGAGGAAGGTGATATTATGACTTCTCGAAAATTTGCTACAAAATTCAATGAGTGGCAATTATCTTCTGATGACATCCACCTTGCAGTTGGACCTGCAAGTGGTTTTCCCAAAGGACTTCCAAATCAAAAAATATCTCTGTCAAAACTAACCTTTCCGCATGAGTTAGCCTCCGTGATCTTGATTGAACAGTTATACCGCGCATCTGAAATTTTGAAAGGTAGTTCATACCATAAGGACTAACAAAGTATCAATAATGCAACAGGACAGGCTTGGTTATGGAGACATGGTGGTTCTTATTATTGGAATTCGCCGTTGCAATCTGCCTATTACTACTGAGTCCCCGTCAACCCTTCCCAGGGCCTTCCAGAAGATTTGGTCTCATTTTGGTAATGATTGCATTTTTGTTTGCAATCGGTGAAACCGCACCTCGGCCAACAAGCGTTAATGCACATATCGTAGTTTTGTTGATGCTCGGTTCTTTCGGACTTTTTAGAGGTGTAAGAAATATGTTAGTTACAAGGGAAGAGGTAATCGTTGCTCCATTTGCTGGAGTTCTTTTTTCCGTTGCGGCTACAGCATTTATGTCAATTCAATGGCCAAATTTATCGACGTTGGAAGAAATTTTTGCCTTTGTTATGATAGTAATTATTGGTCTTTGTCAAGTATGGTTGGTATTTAGAGGTCTGCTGATCGGAAGGCTTCCACTCGCTTGGTCAAAAGCAGGTCTTTTCGCACTACAAAAAGGGCAGATCACAAATGAAAGGGGTGCCATTGCATGTTTTGAAAAAGCGTGGGACCTAGAAGAAGAACATCTAAACCCAATGGCTTGGTTAGCATTGAACAAAATTCACCAATTTTTGAACAACTCGGATGAAGCAAAACACTATGAAAATCGTTTGAAAGAATCCGGTGGTGAGGATGCATTAGCACCAGAATGGATTCAGGCAATAGACTCGGCGCTTAACGATTTAAGCGGATAAGCATTGCACATTGATGAAATTTTACCATATTGATACAATAAAACGAACCATTTAATATCTTTGAAGACCATGTAATAGCGTGGAAAGAGAAACCCGTGTAGATGACTGGCCTTTAACAACAATTTGTTGGTATGCGATTTTCGTATGGTTTGGGGCATCATTATTCTCACAGTCTGTATACATGGCAAAATATGGCATTCCTTATGATGCCAACGTTATTCTTGATTCGTTGGGGGTTTTTGCTTGGATTGTAATAGGAATTGAGATTATAGTTTGGGTTACTCTACTTGGATTACTTGCTTTCAAATTCTCTGACCGTTTTTCAAATATTGACGAGAAAACAACATCTTCTGATACGATTCAACCACATAATTGAATAAGTCTCATTGAAAGTGTGCAACCATGGATGACGATTACCAACTTCCTCCACTTGCTGGACAACCAATGAGTCTAACAGAATTGTTAGACGAAATGGCACTTCTTGCAATTCCTGAAGGATGTAAAGTTGTCACAATTGAGGAAGCGAGAAATGAATTGCCAATCGCAAAAAAGCATCTTTTTGAATTACAATCACTACAGGACCAAGCTCATGATTTAACAGAAGAATTAGAGGTGATTGTTGAATCGCTTCCTCCTTTTCATGAACACGTCCAAGAGTTAGCAAACCAACTTAGCAATATTGTCAAAGAATGGCAGTTGATTGGAGATAGGCTGGAGCATTTGGGTGCAAGAATTGCCGGTTTTGAGCCGGGATTACTGGAATGGCATGGTGTTGTTGATGGCTATTTAGTAATGTATTCTTGGTGTCAAGGTGAGGAAGATATCGAGTGGTGGCATCCAATGGATACGGGAATTACCGGCCGCAGACCTCTTGTTGAAGCATAGGTTCGGGTAGTTATGGTCCGAATTACAAAGGTACACACTGGCGCCGGCGATGGTGGAGAAACCTCGCTTGTCGATGGTAGCAGGGTAGAAAAGAGCACTTCGCGAATTGAGATAGTGGGCTTAGCGGATGAATTGAATGCGACTGTCGGAATGGTGTTAATGGAAATAAATCGACTGGTTTCGACTCACAATGATGGTGGAGAAAGAATTACTGTTCGTCGTGTGCAAGATGTTTGTAACTCAGCCTTAGGTCGTATTCAAAGTGAATTATTTGACTTGGGCGCAGAACTAGCTTGTCCTTTGGAAAATATCCCAGAGTATATGCAATTACTCGACCAAGAAGATTCAGATAGACTCTGTGAAGAGATGGATACTTGGAATGAGGAATTAAGTCCTATTGAGAGTTTTATTTTGCCAACAGGCTCAGGTCCAATCGCCACATTACACTTGGTTAGAACAGTAGCTCGAAGGCTGGAAAGGTCCATGGTTGGAATGAAGAGTGAACTCCGTCCACTCTCACTACAATACGTGAATCGTTTGTCTGATTGGGTTTTCGTAATGACTCGTTGGATCTCATTTAGACTTGGAGAAGAAGAGACGTTATGGATTCCAAAGGGAAAAAGAAGCAAAGGGACCGTTGAGATGACCAAACGTCAAAGTCGGAATGTTTAATCTAATTTTCCGATTTCAGACATATGTTTCATAACCGCTGCGAGAACACCTTTACTCTCTTCATGAGTTAGTTGTGCCATAGCGCTCTCCCATTCCAACCAAAGGTGTTCTCGGTGTTCATGGCTGATATTAACAGACAATGTTTCAGTTTCGGCAATGAACCAAAACACCTGTTTGTTCACAATCTTTCCTTTGTGTCTAAATGAATATGAGGTCCTATATTCGAAGTCCGGAATGAAAGTAATATCTGAGATTCCGGTTTCCTCCCTAAGTTCTCTTTCTGCAGTAGCAGTTTTTGATTCATCAGAAGCCTCAACATGCCCTTTGGGAAAATCCCAGTGCCCTTGTGGATATTGTAACAGGAGTATGGAACCAAAGTTCACCAATACAACACCACATGATGTTTCCATAAACAAAACGGATTGTTACTTATTCTTATGCCCTCCGATTTTAACAACAAATTCATGAAACTGGTTTTTTTGGACAAAGATATGTCCGTTCTCGATAACATCGAAAGAGTGGTCGCGGATTCTGACTTAGATGGTTTGATGGCGGCAGCAGTCCTTAAGTCAAGTAAACCCAGCTTGGCGGTTCATTTCGCACACCCTGCACTTATCAGAGCGGGAGTAGTAGACCATTTGATAGATGAAAATACCGCTATTTGCGATTTACCATTCCACCCGGATTGTGGACTATACTTAGACCATCACCTCACAAATAAACCATCAGAAAAAGAAGAACAGGCCTTCGTTGAAAATGGAGGTATTTGCCATTGGAAAGACACTCCCTCTGCAGCCAGAGCCGCATATGAACTCATGAAAAATGAACTTGATCTTTCACATTTGGAAGAAGTAATGCCAATCGTAGATCAATTGGATTCGGGAGGAATTTCTCTTGAAGACTTCCTTGCTGATGGTCCAATAATTAGACTATCTCGTTCCCTTTCACTAACTAATGAAGGACACATGCAGAGAGTTTTAAATCAATTCGCTGAAGGAATGAGTTTACAAGATATCTTAGATTCCCATTCCCAGTTATTGGAAGAACTAAAAGTTTCAAGGGTAAATAGCGAAGAAATCGTTAAGCAAAATTTGAAAATAATAGACAATCTTGCAATATGCGATCTTTCAGAAACCGGACAAAGAGTGAATGGATATCTGGTTACCGCTATTGCTGGCCCAGAAGCAATAGCCTGTTGTGTCATACATGGGTATTACGAGGGTTCTATCGAGGATGCGAATAAACCAGCTCTTGGAGCATCGTTTTATGCGAATTCATTCAGGGCGGAATCAAATCCCTACGACCTGTCGAAATTCGCAACACTTCTCGATGAAACTGGTGGCGGGCATGCTAACGCTTGTGGCTGTAGGATTCAGAAAGAATACGCTGATGGAGAAAAATTAACTTTTGAAGATAAGGAATACAACCTCGAAAAGTGGATACAACTCTGGAAAAATAGGGATGAAACAATGATTTTTTGATTACAAATTTGTGATCTGATTAAGTTTCATAAATACACCTTATCAAATACTAGTTTTATGCGCAATAATCTATGGAAGGAGTAACGGACCCAAATTTACTAAGGGGCAGGTTCTTTTTCAAATTAGGTGAATTTACCTATGATAGAAGAAAATTAGTCATCGT
>JAPOHM010000013.1 GCA_029979405.1 Methanobacteriota archaeon | reverse complement strand
CTTCAGGATGACCGAAGAACCAGAACAAATGCTGGAATAGAAGCGGGTCTCCACCAGAAGTGAAGAAAGTAGTTCCTATCGTTGAATCGAATAGCAGGAAGAACACTCCGATGATGAAAGCAGGCAGGCTCACATACAGCATGAATACGCTGATTAGAACAGACCAGGTGAATAATGGCATCTTCATCCATCCTACACCCTTCGCTCTCATAGTGAATGTTGTAGTGACGAAGTTTACTCCAGATAGAGTAGATGATGCACCAAGTAAGGCAATCCCTGCTATGAACGATATAGTTCCAGCATTCGGACCTTGATCCGTTCCTAAGCCAGCCAAACTCGAATATGGTGGATACATAACCCAGGTGATATCGGCCGCTTCACCACTCCATATTCCCGAGAAGATGAGCGGAGCCGCAGCCACGATAATCCAGAATCCAAGTGCGTTGATTCTTGGGAAAGCAAGGTCCTTTGCACCGATTTGAAGCGGAAGGATGTAATTCATGAATCCAGCAATCATTGGCATTGCCGCTAAGAAAATCATTGTGGTTCCGTGAAGTGTAAAGAATGAATTGTATTCATCATAGGTCAAGAAATCGTTCTCTGGTAAAGCCAACTGTATTCTGAATAGAAGCGCTAAGAGTCCACCAACGAGGAAGAAGAAGAAACCGTACAAGAAATACAATATTCCAACCTGCTTGTGGTCAGTAGTTGTTAGCCAAGGCTTGAGGTAAGACCAGAATGCCCCAATAGAGAATGTATCTGGGTTTCTGGTGTAGAATACCCACATGCTTCCAACAAGAATCAATGCAAGTGCTAATCCGATAACGGTCATCAGGATAGTTAGTGCTTCAGCGCTTGCTGCAGCAGGGTTTGCATTGATGCCAGACACGGTAAACTCTAGCTTATTCCACTGGTCTCCACCGTCTTGGTCTGGAGCGCCATTTCCATTTACAGCATTGCCATATACCAGGAAGTTTGCAATTTCAGTATCGCTTGATGGAGCAGTCCACTTGACGGTCCAACTTCTTTGCTTGTTACCTTCTTCTGTGTGTACTAAGACTCCATTATCATCGATAACAGAATCATCTAATCCTTCGAGACTTCCAATGTTATTTTCGACAGAAATCCTGAAACCACCGTGAGGCGCACCTTCTTCTGTATTGACTGGCACATCAGCATTTTCAATCGTGATAGTAACCATGTATTCTTCTGAAACGTTGTAAATATCTGGTAAACCGTCAACTGTAATTATTGTTGCAGTTTCAGGATCTCCGTGACATGAACAACCATTTTCTCCGACGCTACCTATGTTAATTCCGTTTCTTCTTGCTTCCATCGAGGTTGTCGATGCTAGTGTAAGGAGTAATACTGCGAGAATCGCAATTGTTCTTCCCTTCATGCTCTCAACTCCTCATGCTCGAAGTAGATTCCAAAGTCTTCATCACAATTCATGCCTTCTCTTGCGACGACCTCTACTTGACCGATCATTAAGGAGTGATACTCTCCGCAATATTCAGCACACCTAATTGGCCACACGCCAGCTTCGTTTGGTTGAACATACATCCATGTTCCTCCTTCGAGGCCAGGAACGGCATCTTCTTTCATGCCCCATTCTTGTAGCCAGAAGGAATGCTGAACTCCTTGGTAAACGCTGTTTTTGTCACCGTATTTGTCAGAGTGGATGTTGAAAAGAACGTTAGTATCGCACGGGATGATTAATTCGGTACTCAGCATTTGGCCTTCAGGTATGTGTTGCCATCGGTGGACAACTTCCCCATCAGCGTTAATCAATTCAACACTCTGGAAGATTAATTCGTTGAATAATTCCTCATGCGTGGTTTGATTGGCAAGATCTAGAGTAAGGGAAGTGGTACCTATGCTTATCTTCGCTTCAACCGCATCTTGACCAGCGTTCACCACGAGTCCGGAGGTGATGTCCCATTCGACATCATGTCCTGTATCCATATCTTCCCAAGTAAGTGCATCTTGATATCTGAATTCCCAAGCCCACTGTACACCGTTAACTTCTACAGTGAATGAATCCTCATCGTTCTGAAGGTTTGCTACTTCACCCCAGACGATATTCATTGAACCGAATGCCAAGAATGTAACCCAAATAACGAGAAGCGTTGGTCCAAAAAACCAAGCAAATTCTAAGTCGAAGTGATGCCTTTCTTTCGGGAAAGTACCAACTTTCAATTCTTCTTTACCCGCAGGTTCAATACCGTCTCTATATCTTAGAATCGCAATAATCAACCAACTGAACGTGAATAGCCCAACGATAATTGACCAAAAAAGGAACTTATCGTACAGGATGTTGAATATGGTAAATTCGTCTGGCCACAGCTCCCTAGAAGCGCCCATGCTTACGCCGGTAAGACGGCCGTATTAAGCGATTGTGCATGGGTGGTTTGCACCGCACATGGGATTGTTGATTAGTCACCCATTTCCACGCTTATATATGTCTGTTTCAAATTGTGTTCAAATTAACCTTGAGGGCACAGTTCTTGTTGATATTGAGGTACAACCCGCATCGACTAGACAGGGCGTGGTCGGACTTAATGAATGGAGAAATCGAATTCAAGTCGCAGTGAAGGCCGAAGCTCAACGAGGAAAGGCAAATTTTGCGGTCTGCAATGTCCTGAAAACCCTGCTGGGAACAGATGTTGAAATAGTTCAGGGATTCACTTCAAGACAGAAAAAAGTCAAGATTCTCGGGCTTAGTTCGGATATTATAATTTCAAAATTGGAGGTTTTAGTTGAATCGAGAGAAAAGATATGATTTGGCGTTGCGCGCACTCCGTGAAGCAATTGATGAAAACAAATCCGGAGCGGTTGTCCTAATCGAAGGCAAAAGGGATGAAATCGCTTTGAGAAAATTAGGATTTGAGGGGCCAATTGAAAAATTGAATAGAGGATGGCCCGTGGAGAAATTAATTGCTTATTTGGACTCAAATTATGAATCTTGTATTTTGTTGATGGATTGGGATCGAACTGGAGGGCGCCTGCAAAAAAAACTTGCAGAATCAATGATAGGGATGAACATCACCGTATCAAATCGCTTACGTCAAAATCTATCTAAAGCAATGAAACCAGATACGAGGTGTGTTGAGGAGTTGACGTCATTCCTTTGGCAAGACGACGCCTGATTCCTTAACAGTATTGAGTACTACATGGGTATATGACCTTGTAATACCATCAAGTGTGAAAACGGTTTTTGTTAAATTATCAAGGTCTTCTCTGTTCTTAACTCTTGCAAGAACCATAGAGTCCCAATCCCCAGTAACATCATAAACAGCAAAAACCCTGTTATCTGCAGAGATTTTTTCTTGGACTTCCATAATACGCCCTTTCTCTATACATAATCCAGCCATGACCGTCATCTCCCAGCCCAATGATGGCGGGTTGAGGTTAAGGGTATAGCCAGTGATAACCCCATCAGATTCTAGCTTTTTGATACGATTTGTTATCGTCCCTTGAGCTACTCCAACAATATTAGCAAGTTGACGTTGTGATAATCTTGCGTCGGAGCAAAGAGCCTCGAGTATCGCTTTGTCGGTATCATCTAACGCCATGAGTAGCACCAAGAGGTATACATAATCAATTATTCGACTTCTTTTCTGGAAGGTTCAAGTCCAATACCCAATCCCCCAATTTGTAAACTGAAACAGAAAGGTGTAGAGAAAAATCACCATCTCCAGTTACTTTCAATTTGCCAGTCTTAGTTGTTTTCTCTTGAAGGAATTCAGACTTTATTTTCCCGGAAGATTTCCATCCATCCCTCAACTTCATTTTCTTAATCTCTATGCTATTACCCGTAATGATTCTGTATTCAATTTCGTTTTCGTTAGAAGTCCAGGAGCCCTCCAATTTTGGAAGGCCGACTTCTCTTCTCCTCTCAGCTTGCACAATGAACCCCATACACACCATTACTCCAATAAGAAATATTGCAGGAGCTATTGCGGCATTGTCATCCACAGATTGCCAATAAGTCGGCATATTTGCTCTTTGTAGGGAAAGAACTCTGTTGAAGGAATCATTTTCAAATCCCCCAACCATTACTAGTAGGATTTCATAATCATCTGCATGACTTGCATCTCCTAACTCAATTCCAGCCCCGTCTAGATGGTCATAAGTGATTGTTGAATTCCAGTAATTTGTTGAATTATTGGAGAAGTAGAAGGTTGAGGATGGCGACCAGTCTCTAACCAAGTTTTGCACTTCTCTACCTTTAGCATCTACTGCTTCAGTTTCGATTATGAACAAATGAAGTTGTGTTGCCCCGTTGAGTGCGTGAGGGTTTGTCCAAGTCGCAGTGATATTCAGTAATTCGACCTCACTTGAACCAATCAACTGTACTGTCCAGTCTATTTCGACTTCATTTTCGATAATTTGAGGTTTAACATCGCTGAGGTTTTCAGCAAATCCATTGATGGCTACAGAAGGAGTGGTCTGTAAACCGTGATACATCAATCTAGAATTAGCATCATCATCTGGTAATCCACCTTCTTCTCCTTCTGCGGACGTCCTCCAGTGGAGGAGTGTAATTTCTCCTTCAGATTCCATACGTTCGAAATTTTCTACTAATTCGTTGTCGTTTTCACCATGGAAAAATTCCACTAAAATTGGCGAAGAATCTTGATTTTTGTACTTGGCTTCAGAATACACGGTCAAATCGGTTAACGCGCTAGTAACAGGTAAAATTAGAATAACGATTACGAATGCAAGCAATCTCATCAATTTCACCTACCTAATTTTATTCGAATAATTTCTTGTTCTTTGTCATCAATCATGGGAGATACTCTCGCAGCAACCCAAACCGGTACGAGATAGTCGCCACTTTTTATCATGCAAGAGCCTCTTGGTAATTCCACTTCAAAATCTTCTACTGTTGGGATTTCGCCCTCTAGTAGCGATGCTATCGAGCTTATATCTACTTCAAAAACGTTAGAATCGATTGAACTTCTCATTAATTCAAGAGCTTCTTGTTTAATTCTCCATTCTCCTTTGTTATCAGAAAATGCTGGCTGGCCGACGTGAATTACTCGCAGGGGGTGGAAATTATTCGCCGGCCAGTAATCTCCTTTACTGTTGTAAACAACAGGATCAAAAATCTTTGATTTGACCGCAAGTGTCGAAACATTTACTCTTTTTCCACGTTGCCACCAAGCATATTCTTCCTTTTTTATGCCCCATTTACTGCAGATTAAATCCACTACTTCATCCGAAGCAGGAATATTGGCATGCTTGTTTTTCTTTGTCACAGGCAATTCCTCAGGCGGCCTATCAAGGACTCTTTTTTGAATCATAGATTTTGCAAGACCTTCCAGGGTTCTGTTTTCAATATGCTTGAATAATGCAACATAGAACCCGCCAGAGTTATTGTCGTGTTGATGCACTCTAAATGTGTAATGTAGCGGGGGAGAGTCAAAACCTCTTTGTTTTGGATTAAGCATTTCTTCCTTCAAGCCGATAACCTTCGGCATTTGGCCCGACCATTCGACAATTTCACCATCCTCATCGAGGATGTCCCAATCATCGATTCCGTTGTGGAATATCAGTCCAGGGAATATCCTTTCACAATCAATTTCTTGAAGTTCTAGCCAAGGACATCGCGCTAATATTTCGCAAACGACTGCTTCGTTTTCAATTGGATCTAAAGAACATGTAGAGTAAACCATTTTTCCACCAGGTTTCAACAAATTAGCAGCCCTGAATGCTATGTCTGATTGTAATTTGAATAAACTACGACCGACTTTCGGAGTCCAATTATGCCACAACTCTCTGTTCTTGCGAGTTGTTGCAGAACCGCTACATGGAGCATCAACAACAATACCATCCATTCCAGGATAGGGCATCCTTCCAATGTGTCTACCATCATGTTGCATTATCGCCATATTATGGATGCCAAGTCTACCTCTATTGGACGCCAATAGGTTTAGCCTACCAGAGGATGGCTCATTTGCAATAACTAATCCAGTTGTTACCATTTCAGCCAACTGTGTTGCTTTAGACCCCGGTGCGGCACAAGTATCCAGCACAACATCATCCAATTTAGGCTCCAATACAGAAGGTGGTAGCATTGACACTGCTTCCTGTCTTGTGATTCGGCCGGTTTCATGTAATAGCATCATCATTTTCTTACTATTTTCATCAGGATAATCACCCTTTGAAAATGGCATAACCCATGATTCTGAAGTTGTCATCCACTGAATTACTTCTCCTCCAAGACTTTTCAGAACTTCTCTCGTCCAATCCACATCGATTCGATTTGGAGTTAATCTAAGCGTGACAGGTAGTGGTGAAGATGCTACGGGTAGCCATTTTTCTACATCGATGCCTAAATGCTTTGCAAGGCCAGACAGTGGCGTTTTGGACAATTTGTCAAGCAAATCGTCATCAGCGGCTCTGACCATGTCGCGGGGTAATCAATCATACCTTTGGCGATTGTGCAAGGCTAAAGGCCAAGTTCTTTCTAGAATTATCATGGCGGAAACGTTTGTTACACTTACATTCCTTTCCGCGATAGCAATGTCCGCATCAGTTTTTACTGGTTACAATAAGTGGATTCCAAGCGCTTGTGCCTTGTTTTCAATTATCTCATTCATACAATTACCTGCGGATTCAATACAACAATCAGGGGGGGCAATCTTAGTTTCAATTTTTGCAATGTCCTCGCTCTTGCAGTACTATATCCTTAGAGATGTAAATCGTAAGGTGATTAATGGAATGGGGGGCGTTGTGATATGTTTGCTATTGTTGAGCTCTTATCCCAAGGACGGAGTAGGTAGCACAATCTTTGAATATACAATCCAAGAAAATATTTTAGAATTCTCACTGGCTTTATTTTTAGGATTAATGTTGGCACAAATGTTTGTTAATATTGTGGAATTCAACAAAGTTGCTTCATTCGGAAGCATAGTATTCTACCTTGTGATATTATTTGGTGGGTTCATTGAAATCCAATCTGAACTCTTTGTAATTATTACCTCAAGTCTTCTGTTTGGTATCCTGCCCTTCTTTGAAACCCTGGCTGTGCAAAAAATTGGTAATGGTGATGGAAGAACACTTGCACTAGGATTATCTGTAATAATTGGAATTTTCATCATATATTTGCTAACTTATTTTTCAGTTATGAATGAATTTAGAATCGGAGATGGAGCTGGCGCTGTAGCCGTAGCGATGTGGTTGACGTTAGCCGTAGCGTCTTTGGGTTTACTAGGAATGTTACTTCCTATAACGGGTCTTGACCATCATCCAAGACCTGAAGGTTGGGGATTCAGGATAGCATTGTCACTTTCTCCAATGATCTTAACTTTCCAAACCGACCTCGCAATTCACGTTCTGATAGGCATAATATTAGCAATTGTAATCTCCATTACCTCACCAATGGTCATCGAAAAAAAGCCTAAAAAACAAAGTGATTGAATGGGAAGTCCCCCCAACTCTTATGAATGGATGAGAATCGATTGACAATAGAAGAGGTATACTCTTCAGGGGATGGGGATCCAATGGGTAGAGCATTCAGAGAAGGCGTAAGCAAAGAAAACAAAATTACAATGAAGACAAAAAGAAGGTCTTGGAGACCACTTGCAGATCTCCAAGGTTTGACAACAAGGACCGAAATAGTTGCTTCTGAGATGGGGCCACTCGTTGAAGTACCCGCCATGGTAAGGATAGAAAACGATAAGTGGATTTTTGAAAGGGTCAGCGAAGAGACTTTGAAGCATCTGACTCATAGGTTGGTGATTCATGAACCCAAAGGGCCGAGAACACTTGGAGCAACTTTGGACCTTGAAACCGCTATGCAGGTGGCTCAAGGTATGGCTATGAATGAGGGCTCTGTTGTTTTAATTGAGCCACTTCGTGATTAGAATAGTCCAATCAACCAAGAGATAACGCCTTCGTTTACGAGGTAAATGAAACCAGCAAGGCCTATGCACGCAAAATAAATCTGCCCAGGAGTAATTTTCCAAGCATCTTCAGATTCTTCGTCGAAGTATCTGATTAGACCTGCAGCTTGTTGAATACCACCACTGTCTTTCTTTGCCATAAACCGCCCAGATTCATTTCATTTATGAACGCGACGCACATCATTCTTCTTCATTTGAAGATAAATCAACGAAAGGAATGTCCTCAGCGAAAGTCAGAATTTCACCATCAGGAGATACATCCTCAGCCTCGATGTCTATCGAATCAGCCTCCATTCTTGACAATGCTCTCATGACGGCTGGAGCATTGTCATCTGCTAAAGCATTCCTTGCGATCTCAATTTCGTTTGAATCTCCTTTTTCGAGCAGGGTCATTTCGATAAGCTCATTCAGATTATCCCTTGCCTTGTCAACATGTTCTTTCCAAATTTCTGCATTACCTTTTATTGACGAAACCTTCCTGTTGAATTTTCTCATTCGTGCAAATTCCCACGGTTTATGTGGGAGAGCGGCAACTAGGTCGAAAACAAGTTTACATCTTTCAGAAAGCGGACCACTAAGTGATATTTTGTTCAGGTAGCAACTCGTAACCAAACCAAATCCCCAGTAAGGTAGACTTTCAACTTCAACATCTAAATCTCCAGAAACCGTTTTGATTTTCCATCGCTGCTCGTCAAATTTAGGTCCCTCAACGACTGTAGGAGTTGAGTGGCCCTGCAAAACTTTGAGTAATGTTTGAGCGACGTCTCCTAAGTAAATTGTAGAATTAACCGATGGATGAGAATTGATTCTAAGCATGCCATCAATGTCCATTCCGTGCGTTGGCCCGGCTTTTCTTACCTGTGCAAAAAGGACGGAAAATGATGGTGACATCTCCCCCGCCATGTTGTTATCAAAAAATATCTGAGATTCAATAATATCGGAAAATCAGAGAAGAGTTCATCAATTAGTGTCGACATGGGTTACACAGGTGAACCAATGTCTAAGTCCAAGAAAGACCCACTCGGAGATTTGATGAAACTACCAGGAGTAGGAAAAGCCACTGCTCAGAAGTTATTTGATGCTGGGATAAAATCAGCAGCAGGCGTCAATAAAGCCGGCGAAGGCGGCTTGAAAAAAGCAGGAATTAGCGCTGCAATATCAAAGAAATTACTTGCTTCTGTAGCAAAAACGGCGGCTAAGAAAACCGCAACTAAGGCAAAATCTACCGCTAAGAAAACTGCAAGTAAGGCAAAATCTACCGCTAAGAAAACCTCTTCTAAAGCAGTTGCCGCGAGTAAAACCGTAGCTGAAAAAACAATAGCGAAAACCGCAAAAGAAACAAAATCTAAACCAGCTAAGAAGACTAAGACCGATGATGGAAGAAAGGGTAAGACCTTGAAGGCACCATCTTTAGCAGATATTCTAAAGCGCGTAAATAAAGGCTAAAAATCGAAAATAATGATTAACCTTAAGCATGATTTCATTTCATGCCAAGGAGGAAATACGGCCGTCTAAGGAAGACCGTTGAACTTCCTCCAAAAGCAAACTGTTCTAGGTGTAGGAGTGGAAAACACTGTCCAATCGAGGGCCATGAAGGATATGATGTCTCTAGCCATAGAGACTGGAGCGGGCCTTCAAAGGTAGCAAAGCGTAAGAAGGCAAAATCATGACTCATCGTCGAGTTGAATGCTTTGAGCACGCTTGTAAATTTCTCTCAAAGTTTGATCGCTGATGTCAAGATATACTCTGGTCGTAGCGATACTTGCATGACCCAACAACCGTTGAATGCTAACTAGATCCGCACCTCTTTCCAACAAACCAGTAGCAAAATTGTGTCTGAGGACGTGAGGAGTCAATCTTCCTCTCGGAATTTTCGCCTCATCAGCTAATTTATCCATTATTCGCTGGACTGTTCTTGGTTGATATGTACCTCCTGACTTGGTGATTAGTAGGTTGTCCCCTTCAGGATTTCTTGAATCCCTAATCGGTAACCAAGCTTGTATTTTCTCGACGGTAGTTACGGTAAACAGAACCAATCTGTCCTTTCCTCCTTTGCCATCTATTACCATGGCGGATTTGTCGACCATATCTATGTCGGATAATTTCATATCACAAATTTCACTAACTCTAAGTCCAGTATCAAGGATCATTGTAACAACAAGATTTGCTACAGGGTCTTCACTGCAAGACGCAGCTTCTTTGACCATCGTCAACTCCCTGCTTGTAAGTGTTCTCGGGAGTTTTTTTCCAGATTTTGGCCTTACCAAATGCTCTGGCCATCTTTGACCGAGCCAGTTAATGAGATGGTTCGCCGCTGCTAATCGTGCCTTGACTGTAGACGGTGCCCTGTCAATTAGCGAATGAACCCACATGTCAAGTCGACCATTAAGCGGGTCAACTCTGTGCAGTAATTCTTCAACAGTCATTGAATCTCTTTCTTGTTCTGAGATTACACTCTCACCAGGAAGAGTTGTTTCTAATAATTGCCTCAATCCGAGCATGTAAGATTTCTGCGTGTTTGCAGACTTTCCTTCGGTTTGCATTTGAGTTGTGTAAATGCTAAGCCACGGTAAATGGGCTCTTTGCATAAGCCTTGGAGGGAGTTCAGGGCCGTCCGAGTATAGCCTTCGCTGTACTGGCTCCTGCCTATTGCTGTATGGCCCTGTTCTCATTGGTGTCACCACCATTTTCGCCGAGGCGAAAGTGCATCCCGTGTCCCGAAGGACACACATCCCTTGGTGCGGAGTCATATGAAACCTTCGCGTAATATCCCGATATTTACATGCCAAGATAGAAAAATAAATTCACAATTAAGGGATTTATGGGCGAACAACTTGAAGAACCAGAGTTCGAAGTTTTAGTTGTTTACGATGGCTTCGAGGTTAGAAAATATTCTTCTAACATTCAGGCCAGTGTTGAAAGCAACAAATCCGGAGATATGGCAAGAAGTGCATCTTTCCGAAGAATTGCTAACTACATTTTTGGGTCCAATGTATCGACTCAGAAAATCGCTATGACGGCACCAGTTCAAATGTGGCAAGAAGGAGGAATTGAGAAGATGTCTTTCGTAATGCCGTCCGAGTACAATTTAGAAGATTTACCTAACCCAAATGATTCGGGGATATCTATTTCTGTAAGTCAAGAAGAAGTTGTTGCAGCCCTATCTTTCAAGGGTTTTTCTCGACCTGGAAAGGTGAGAAAACTATCCGATAAATTACAAGACCTGCTCAAAAATCAAGGTTATCTTCAATCAGGTCCAATGAGATTAGCAGTATACGACCCGCCGACTACATTGCCATTTTTTCGTCGGAATGAAATTCTAATTCCGGTAAAAAAGGAATGAAAGTGGTCTAAGACTCAATTTCATCATTATCCGATGAGGCATTCATATCTATGTCAACGAACTTTTCTTTGATACTATTTCTCATCTGTTTCATGTCTCCGTAACATAGCAAGATATCGTGAAATCTAACCTGAGTTTCTTTTTCAGGATTCCAAATTAAATCACCAGCTCGTGAAATTGCAAAAACCGGAATATCTCCAGAGAAAAGATCTGAGATTTTTGAACCAACCATATTAGGATGATTCTTCATATGTACAGAAACCACTCCCTGGCCGGGAATTGTTTTCAACAATTGGTCAACATTAACCTCTGTAAAATCAGATTCGGAAATGACGTAATCAATAATTTCCCCAGCAACGTTGACGCCACTTGCTTTCTCGATTCCTTCAAGTCCAGGTGAGGAATTAACTTCCAACACAAGTGGGCCATCATTTCCTTCGAGTAAATCTACGCCAGCGATGTTAAGACCCAACAATCTTGCAGCCCTACAAGCAATAGCAGCGTACTCTTCTGAGATTTGTACAGGCTCAACAGTACCGTTCAGGTGGTAATTCGAGCGGAATTCTCGCCCTCTTGCCTTTCTTCTCATGGCCGCTACAACTCTACCACCGACAACAAGGGCTCGGATGTCCTTACCATGACTTTCAGCAATGTATTCTTGAATCAATACAGCCTTACCGGAAACCAACAATCCCTGAACGAGATTTCGGGTTTCGTGAATAGTGTGCCTCAAGAATACTCCTTGACCTTGAGTTCCCTGTGTTACTTTTACAACAACAGGTAAGCCTCCAACGGTTTCAATTGCGCGTCCAACATCTTTCATGTCACGAACATAGGCGGTCTTTGGCGTTGGAATTTTATTCCTACCAAGTATCTGTGATGAATTTAATTTATCGCGACTTTGTAAAATTCCAGTGCTGGAATTTGCAGTCCAAACTTCAAGTTGTTCCAGATGCCTCAACACAGAAACACCGTGTTTGGTTATGGAGTGTCCAATTCTTGGTATGACAGCATCATAATCGAATTTTTGTCCCTCATGCAGAATGCCAATATCCTGTTCTGCGACAAACAGAGAAAACTGCATTGGATCGAGTACTGCTACGTCAATATCTCTCAATCTTGCCTCTTCGACAAGCCTTCTTGTACTATACAAACGGGGTCCCCGCGAAAGTACAGCAAGCCTTATCGACATGATTCCATCTCAAACTCCATCGTTTTTGAGTCCTTTGCTAAAATCTTCAATCGTTTAGTTCAAGTTCTGACTTGTAATGGGAGTAGCATGACCGCAGAAGAGATTGAAGAAACTCAAGAGGTCGAAGAAGAGGAAGAATACGAGGAAATCCCTGAATATGAAGATGATGAAGTCGTTGAATTGACTCTCGAACAAAGGCAGGAGAAATTGAAGAAAACCCGATGGAATGTTTTCATGTACCTCGGTCTTGCAGCATTGTTCTTTGGATTTGCACTGTATCCTTTCATGGGATTTACGATGTCAGTAGATGAAGGTATAGGATCTAACGAATTTCCACTCCAGGTCTGGGGACTACCTGTTGCGGGAGAAGACATGACTGATATTCCAGTCGAAATTGAAGTAGTGATTCAATCCCTACCTTCAGATGTCGATACTATACAAGTATTCATCGTCGAAAATCCAAACATGTGTGATGCGACGGATGGCTCAATTGAAAAGACGAGAAATGAATTATTGCAAGGCGAATCAGAACATCCCAATAAACTAGCAACCATAGAAAATCCAGTTGAATCGAGTACACACGAATTAGAATTTGATATTGACCCTGGTCTATATTGCGTACAACTTGTAGTAAATACCGACAGTCAAAATTTCGGAGGAACTAATGTACAAGCCAATGTTGACATGTATCCAACTCAGTTACCACTGGCATTTATCGGAGTAATCTGCTTAGCCTTCTCCGGCTTTGCATTCATCGGAGCCCAAAAGGAAGGGAAGTATGTCAAGAGTTTAATCGAGCCAAAGGAAATGCCTACTATCGAGGAACAGGTACTCTCTGAAACAGCTCAAGACCGAATCAAGGCGGGTCCTGCAGGCCCCCCAACTGGCCCTTCTGGTCCTCCAACTGGCCCTTCGGGACCTCCATCTGGTCCAACTGGTCCACCAGTTTCTGAGCCAGAAGTAGTTGCTTCAGAACCTCAACCAGAAGCCACTGCTGAAACTGGAGACGTATACGAGGCGAATGGAGATGGGTGGTTTTTCAGAAAATTACCTGACGGAAGTTATGACCAAACCGTTTACATGTTACATGAAGGACAATACATTCCGTATGAGCCTACAGAGTGATAATTTACGCTATAAGTTGCCGCAAACATACCTATCCTTGAAAGGGGATTAAGTTCTCGTGTTATTCAATGGGTGAAGCCATGCCTGATGATTTGTCCACTTTGACAGTGGCTAAGTTAAAGGAATTCTGTAAAGAAAATGGCTTGTCGACGGCTGGAAAAAAATCTGAGTTGATCGATAGATTATCAGAACATTTTAGCGAAGAATCGATATCTTTGGAGGATGTAGCTTCAGTACCTTTACCGGAGGTCGATGACGAGGTTCTGGAAGCAGAGGTTATCGACGCAGAAGTTATTGAAAGCACTGATTCTGGAGAAGATATTTTACCCCAGCTAAACGAAAATGCGACCCTGCCTACCCTGAAAGATCAGTTACAAAATCCAAAGGTCATGGCGGTAATACTCACCCTGCTAGTTGTGACAGGCGGTTGGTACTGGTACGCCTCAAGTCAGTTACAACCATTCGTAGCAGATGATTTACGATATGGTGATGCAATGGAATATTCAGTCCAAAATGGCAATATGGAAGCCACAGGCGGATACATAGACTTGGTTTTGGATAATGTCGAATTAGAAGATGAGGAAATTTGCAAACTTGAAGTTGAGTTTGCTGGACAGGGCACTACGTCAGTTACGATGGGAACAAGTGATGACATCCTATTTGAATCAGGAAATGCCCTACTCGGCAATGTTCAAGCAAAAGGTGCCTATGGTGCGGACTGGTTAGCGGTAGAAAAGATGCAGACCAAGGACTTCGATGATTTCTCGGTTATACGCTACAAAGATAATCCTTTGAATCCATCAAAATGTTTGACCGATGGCGCTAAGGTTTCCGGTTCGATGCAGTTCGATACAACAACTTGGACAGAAATTGCTGAAAGAGACGTGATATCCTCTCAAGCCGATTGGAAATTAAATTTGGATGGAGATTATTGGGAAGGAATAACCTTCTCTTATGGTGTTGGAGGAATCTTAGGCGTTTTAGATGATTTAGCACCAGGATTTGCAATGGTAATCTCTCCT
>JAPOHM010000028.1 GCA_029979405.1 Methanobacteriota archaeon | reverse complement strand
GCCAAATCTCTTCGTGGTGGAAAGATGGAAGATGTCATCTTCGCTGGAACTTCTGGTCGCGCACCACTTGGACGCGCTGAAGTTTCATTAACTATCGATAACTATGATGGTTCACTTCCAATTGATTTCACCGAAGTAACCATCTCTCGCATTCTCTTTAGAAATGGCCAAAAACCATTTAGCATCTCTGCTGAACCATCGTCATCAATCATTCACATCACTCAGAAGAATACTGTGCCTGTAAATAATGTAAGAGCCCAAATCCCCAGTCCGAACCAAAGTCCTCTGCCTTGATTTGAAATTTGGTCGTCGTGTACTTCTTTTTGTAAGTTCTTCATTGGATTGATAATTAATTCTCTTTTTTCTTGTCTTAAGACTACAAGTGCAATAACGAAAAATGCGGCGGCGCTTGTTCCGAAAAGAGTTGTAATGGCTGAGTTAACTTCATCCATCAATTTTAGTGATAACCATATCTGAGTTACCGCCATAAGGAACCAAATAAATGAGCCACGCTCCATCGCAGACATAACTCTACTACTGGCCACTTATTTTTCATTATTACCCCTATATGTTTGGTATACTCGTGATAATGTTATTCAAGTACTTCATTAGTATCCTCCTATACATGGGAACAGTACAACACGGAGTGGCAGGTGACCCAATCGGTCACTCACTGTCTCCTGTATTGTGCTCAATAGTTTACTCTCACCTGACTAGAATCGCTGGAGTAAAGCTTCCAAATCTCAAAGGTGTAGCAATAATACCAACCAAAGGAGTTGAGAATGCTCTTGCATGGGGCTATGCTGGAGAACTTCCTTCTCCACCAGATTGGGATTACGTAGGTTCTCCATTAGGAAAATTCCGAGCAAATACTCTTTTGGAAAGAGCAGTAAATGCAAGTCTTTCGATTACTGAGGCTGATAAAAGACTTCCAAATGCTGATTTAGAGCTTGGAGAATTTGAGAAGAATCACGCTTATGATGATGAAGTTTGGCTTTCATTAACCTCTCCACTCAAGCATCAACTCTCAGCTGCGGCGGTTAGGTCTGTTGATAACTGCATGGAGATAAGGTCCGTCAATACACTTCGATGGGATGGAGTTTCATGGTCAGCAGCCTCTACCGACGGTCTTGGTTTGGTTTTGGTAGCCAAAGCCTTCGACTATCCAACCGATGGTGTAATTGGAATTACTGGCGGAGGTGGCACTGCAAGGTCAGTCGCAGCAGCCTGGTCAAGTTCAGGTGGAAAAGTTAAGCAAATGGGTGGAAAGAGATTGTTGGATATTGACGGCCCGTGGGACATTTGCTATGATGAGCCAAATCTTGTTGTGGACTTCGATAAGGGTAAGGGCGACATCATCCCTATTTATTCGCAGATGGAAGGTGATCTTGATGAACGCATTGAACATCTTTCAAAATCAATCGATGGCAGATGGCTACTATGTGCTCAGCACCTATACTCATGGGCGAATTTATGGGCTCCTGAATTTGCAGATGAATTGCCATCGCTTGCTTTGCTAATGACGAGATTAGTCTCAGTGGAGGTTGCGTTATCGTGAAAAAGATATCCGTATTAATAGCCCTCTTTTTGCTACCGGTGATAAGTGCAGAAACCTTTCCACCACAGTATAACACAACTGGATATGTTGGATTTATCGAAGAGTTCGAAGGCCCTATTGATTATCGCATAACTTATCCTGCGGTAAGTGATGGTGAAGGAACTAACATGGCCCAAAACGGGCCGTTTGCAATCGTGATTTTTGTCGGCGATGAAGATGAAACAGTCGACCAGTATGCTTGGCTACAAGAAGGTCTTACGAGAAATGGTTTCATTTGTCTCGTGTTAGAAGAAGAGGTTTTCGAATGGGAAATTGCAACTGAATTGCTAATGAAAATCAACAACGGTACAATCAACTCAATTCCAGATTCTATTGGGCAATTCGCCCTTTCGCATGTTTCTCTAGCAGGTCACGGAGTCGGAGCCCATACTGCTGCAGAAGTATACAAAACCGGTCTGCATGAAATAGATGGTTTATTCGGGTTAGGTCTCGATGGTTCTGATTCCGAATCCCAAAATCAAGCCATTCTGTCAAACCCAGCTTCTGCTCTATTCTTGACAGGTACAACAGATGATATTGCACCTGCTGCAGATAACGTGATGATTTATCTCAATGAATGGCCGGGTGCGTGGCAAATCATGCACGTTCTCGGTGCAAATCACATTGGATACCAAGAATCTGATACCTTCTTTGAAAGATTTGCCGATGGGGAATCTGCAATGGGTAAAGAACAACAACAGAATCACGCACTGAAACATATTTTACCATACCTAAATTTGTCTCTCAGAGGAGATGATTCGGCATATCAAGAGGCATTCAACAGGGAGGTAAAGTCATACTCATCAGACCCAAATTCATACATCGATGAGAATCTATCACTTTCAAGGCTGTATAATCTATCCAATACGATTTCAACTTCAAATAATTTAACACTAAATCAAACTTTTTTGATAAAATCAGATGTGAGCATGAGGAATGGAGATAACGCCTCTGGTAACGTAACGTGCCTGCTACCGGATTCCACGGAGATAGCAGGAACTCTTCAGAATTTTTCTGATAGTCAAGAAATCAGTTGTGAAATTAACTCATCTGACCTACCGATTGGCGATTCCGACGTGAGGATAACTATTCACGACAATACTTTCTCTGATTATGTTGACATAACGATTACAAGAATTGGCACTCCTATGGAATTAATATCGCCAATCCCAGAAGTGATATTCAATCAGCACGGCAATATTACGATCTATCCTGGAGATTTTGCGACAGACCCTGACCAAAAAGATGTGTTGTTCTATGCAGCAGAAATAGCAGACGGCACAGATATTATTGGAGTAAATAATTCAGGATTTGAGCTAACTTTTACGCATCAAAATCAACAGGAATGGGACGGATTGAAAATAGTAAATGTCACTCTAACAGCAGGTACTGATGATTATGTAACAATACCCGTTAACGTTACAATACTTCCAGTAAATGACATGGTCTTACAAACTAACGTAATACCTCTACAACAAACCGAAGAGGATGGAGACAGCATAATTCTAAACATTGCGGAATTTGTTGCAGACCCTGAAGGTGAACCATTATTTGTTGAGCAAGCGATTGAGTACGAAGGTTTGAGGATTACAAACAGTTCCTCTACAGTGATAATTGACCCACAATCGCACTGGTTTGGGGCAGAAATAGTCAGGTTGAACGTCTGGGATGGTGAGTCTGAAAAGTTGGAAATTACAGTTCCAATTAATGTAATACCAGTAGACGACCCAATTCAATTCATCAAATCAACAGATTCCATTGAGATGGACGAAGATTCGATACTTGTCGTTGACTTAAGCGATTATTCCATTGACGTCGATGAAGAGTCACTATCTTACGAAATAGTGAGCAATTTTTCCTTGGTGACATATTCACTTAACGGAGATATTTTGACTATTTATGGTAATGATAACGCTTACGGAAGCGAGTCTTTTTCGGTTAATGTAGCGGATTCTTCGAGTAATGATTCGATGGTTTTTGACCTTATGATTTTGCCAATTCCTGACATTCCAATAGTACAAATTTCATCTATTGATACTACTGAACTCGGTGTCTCAATACTTTGGACTGTATCAGATTCAGACGGTTCGCAAGGTCACGTTAAGACGGTAACATTGGCAGGAGAATCAATTGGTTTTGACACAGAATGTAATGGTGATACTTACATTACCTGCCTAACGGAATACAGATTCCAAAATCAAACAGCTGGATTTTACACGGTTGAAGTAAAAGTTTGGGACGGTTATGCAGAAGTTTGGTCAAATGTTGACTTCCAAAATATCGAGATTGTTGAGAAGAAGGTAGAAAACGATCAAGTAGAATCTAGCGTATTTGATTCAAGTATTCTTCAAATTGGAACAATTTTACTTATTGTAATCCTATTGGTTGTTTACACGATTCAATCAAAGAAAAATTGATCACAAAGGAATGTTGCCGTGTTTCTTTGGTGGTGACCACTCTCTCTTTGAGGAGAGAATCTTCAATGCTCTTACCAACCTTAGTCTACTTTCCGACGGTTCGATAACATCGTCAAGCCATCCGTTTCTTGCCGCTACATATGGGTCGCCGAACTTTGACTTGTATTCATCAACAAGTTGCAATCTTGTTTCTTCTTTCTTTTCATCTGGAGCCGCCGCAATCTCTCTTCTGTGAATGATGTTTACAGCGCCTTCAGCACCCATTACCGCTAGTTCTGCAGTCGGCCAAGCAATGTTGTAATCAGACTGCAAGTGTTTACAACTCATTGCTAAATATGCACCGCCGTATGCTTTTCTTGTGACCAGTGTTAACTTTGGAACGGTTGCTTCAGCATAAGCAAATAGTAACTTTGCACCGTGTCGAATGATTCCTCCCCATTCTTGAACAACACCCGGAAGGAATCCAGGCACGTCTTCAAAGGTCACGAGAGGTATGTTGAAAGAATCGCATGTTCTGATGAATCTTGCTGCTTTTATCGAAGCATCGATGTCAAGGCAACCAGCAAGGACCTTTGGCTGATTTGCAACGATTCCAACAGGCATTCCACCTAATCTTGCAAATCCGATAATTATGTTCTCAGCATAGGAATTGAATAACTCAACAAACAATCCGTCATCAACAATTTCAGAAATTACTTTCACCATGTCATATGGCCTATTCGGATTATCTGGAACTAAAGTCTCAAGTTCTGGAATTAATCTTGAATCCTCGTCAGCAGTTTCCTCCAGCGGCGGACTTGCCATGTTGTGGTCTGGTAGGAAACTAAGAATCTCACCTGCAAGAATACATGCTTCTTCTTCATCTTCTGCGATGAGGCATGCAATACCAGATCGGCTTGCGTGTAATTCCGCTCCACCAAGTCCGCTGGCATCGATTTCTCCGTTGATGCATTCCGGTGTTTCAAGAGGTGATGACATGAATAACTGACCGTGTTCACTTCCAAGAATCGTAAAATCTGCTAGGCTTGCACCCAGTGCCGATACGCCTACTACGGGCCCAAGCACGAGAGATATCATCGGGATACGGCCTGAGCATTGAACTAATCTATCGAGTAGTTCCCCAGTTCCTGCAAGAGAAGAAATTCCATCGTGTGCCCTCTGGCCTCCGCCATCCCAAATTCCAACGATTGGAGTCTTGGAACGCTCCGCCATTTCTACGACCTTTGCGATTTTCTTTGCATGCATTTCACCCATGGAGCCTCCATGTACAGAGAAATCCTGAGCAAAACAATACACTCTCCTCCCGTTAACTGTTCCATGACCACATACAACACCATCTCCGAGTGTTTCATGCATGAACATCCCGTGGTCGGCAGTTCTGTGTGTTAGGAAAGTGTCGATTTCAACAAACGTATCTTCATCCAGAAGATTACCTATTCTTTCTCTGGCAGTACCTCTACCAGTCTGTCTTATCGACTCAAGGCGCTTTATGCCACCACCCATGTAAGCTTGCTCACGCCGATATCTTAGGTCCTCTAGTTGGTCACTAGTATTCCCTGACATCAGTTGTTCCACTCCTACACGGTTATTGATTAAAACGGTCAAGAATTTATTATTGGAGAGTTCTCTCCACAAAGGTCCATTTGCAGTACGTCAAGCCCCATGTCGTTAGATAGGGCATAGTGAATTTTCGTCAAAAGTGCTTCAGGTGATGCTGTTGAACCATGCCCAAGTACGCCGATAGCCTGTTGATTTCTACCTTTAGAATAGACATTAAGGTCAACTGGTCCGTGAATGCACTGATTTGCAACAATGACTGGAATAGACATATTTTCAATCGTTCTTGCTAAATCGTCGTTTTCTGGAGCATCACCATTAGAATTCTCAATTGGAAGATGTCCAAGACCCGTTCCGTGAATCAAAATCGCGGCATAGCCACTTGATTCTGCGGATTGCAATAAGTCAGCATAGAGGTGTGGTCCTGCAATGAACTGTGCGATTTTGATACCAGTGTTGTATTTTTGTGGAGTCATTACTTCTCTTTCTTCCCCAGATTGGATTGTCGAATGTGACAACCCGTCTTTTGTAATTGATATTTCTGCGATTCTTTCGTTGTTAATAGTCTGAAAGGCATCCCTTCTTGTTGAGTGCATTTTTCGTACTCCTATGCCTGGAGAAACAGCGCAAACACCGTCTCCAGAGCCTGCGTGCATTACGGTAACTGACGCATCTTTGTAGCCCGTTACATCATCACCATTAGCAGCCCAATAAACTGCGGAGATTAGATTTTCAGTAGCATCAGTAGAAGCCCTGTCCGCTGATCTTTGAGAACCTGTGAAAACAATTCTCCCAGCTGGGCGTCCGCCTTTACCTGCAAAAGCAAACGATAGTGCTGCGGCGCTGATATGAAGCGTATCAGTTCCGTGAGTAATCACAACTCCGACCGAGCCATTATCGAAAGCCTGCTGGCAGGCATCGATCATCATGTTCCAATGTTGAGGTCGAACGTCATCAGACCACATATTACCAATTTTGACGGCATCAATGTTGGCAATTTCAAGAATTTCTGGAACACTTGCAAGTAATTCTTCTGGCTCGAATCTCGCAATCACAGCTCCAGTTGTATAATCAACCTTTGAAGCGATAGTTCCTCCAGTGTGGATGATAGTTACTTTGGGCAGAGATTGATTTTGAGATATATTCGGTACATCAACCATTGATGGATTAGAGTCACCAATTTCCTCTATTGAAGTAATCATAATCATTGGGTGGCTAATATTGTAACCATTTGCCAATTTTATGGTAAGATGGTCATCTGCAGCACCTGGTAAAACAACTCCTTGATGTGATGTTTCTCCAGCAGGGCCCTCAACTTGGATTTTGACTCTCGTCCCTATCGTTGGGTGCTCAACCATGAACAATGCTAATTCTGAAGACACTTGAATGTTAGTGGTCGAGGAAGCATAATTGATTCAATATTTTAGTCATAGAAAATAACGGCGTGGTTGAACTAATAAATTCTGAAAACGTGATGGAGTAACAATATTGTTAGTAAATATTTATTTGAGAAGATTGGAATTATCGGTTATGGCAGGAGACCATGCAGGACCAGATTTACTATTTGGATTCCCGACGATTTTTTTTGGAACTTTAGCAATAGCAGGTGGATTGGGATACTTCCTCAATAAAAGGTGGGGAAAGCTTCCGAGTATTGGTGAAAAATACTACGACATAATTGTATTAGCGTTAGGTTTGTGGTGTTTAGGTGGCCTGTTAATTGATTCATTTGCTCACATTTCAGGAACTGTTGATGACACTTTCTTCACACCTTGGCACGCTGTCTGGTACTCTGGTGCAACCGCATATGGAGCCTACATCTTCTATGCTCTCCTTCCTGAGGAAGGAATGTCTCATTTAATCCGTCATCCATTTGAAGCCTTGAAGGGATTGGAGCCTCAACATAAACCCGGGGTATACGGAATCATAATTTTCGGTATTTCTGGTTTTGGTGACATGATTTGGCATGAAACTCTCGGTGTAGAATCAAGCCTTGACATTCTATTATCTCCCACGCACATAGGTCTTTTCATCGGTCTGTGTATGTCGGTTTCTGCACCGGTGTGGTCTGCTTGGGCAAACCCTCAATCAGGGACTTCTGGATTAAAATCTCAAATGTTGTTAATTTTCGGAGTAGGCGCGATGTGGAGCGTAATATTGTTGATGTTCCGTTTTGCAAATCTTTGGATTTCTCCTATCGAATCATTTTGTTATAGTAGTAGTTTAGATTTTTGTAACAATGAAAGTTATGAGGACAGCCTTTCGTTCGGATTACAGTCTTTGTATATCCAAGCAGCGATTACCTGTGGTATGGTTCTAATTTTCTTACAAAGATGGAATCCAGCAAGAGGAACCATGTTTTTGATTTTGACATTCCACACAATCGGAGTATACGTTTACACTACATTCGATAATGATATTCTTTACATGGGCCTTGCTTGGGCGTTGATTGTAGAATTAGCACTGCCTCTGTACCAAAAATGGGGGCCTAAGTTTTACGTTCCGTTTATTGTAGCAACCCAGGTGATTGTGGTTATGGTTTCATGGTATCTCAAAGCTAGTGATATTAGTAACGTCAGTTATTGGATCGAAGATGGAGATTTACACGTACTCCCATTCGGTTGGACTATTCACTCAACCATCGGTGCAGTGGTTGTTTGTGCTACTATAGGTTGGCTAGCTAGCGTAATTGGTTTCCCTCCCGAAAAGCCAGACCTCAATACAGACGATACTAACCACCAAGGTTGAAACCAACTATTGAAAAAACCCCTGCACCACCAGTGGCCATGGGGAAGCGGGCTGTAATTAGCAACAAGCACATGGATTTCGTAAGAGATACGCTTGACCCGTTTCTATTCTGTGTTCATCACCTTGACCTATATCCTGCTGGAAATGAGGTGATGGGGCCAAATGAACCACTTGTTGGAAGACATATTGGTTCCGACTTCGACGAGGCAAATGAGTGGAAAA
Source organism: Methanobacteriota archaeon (assembly GCA_029979405.1). Next base: position 2,439 of record JAPOHM010000028.1, on the reverse strand, counting down.
TGTATCATGGAGACGTAGTTCCAGGCTTCCCTGCTCACCCCCACCGTGGATTTGAGACAGTTACGATCGTCTTAGAGGGTTTAGTAGACCATTTTGATTCAGGTGGAGCGACTGGAAGATACGGATTTGGAGATGTTCAGTGGATGACTGCGGGGTCTGGTTTAATGCATTCAGAGATGTTCCCGTTAGTAAACATGGACAAAGATAACCGCCTTGACCTATTCCAAATTTGGCTAAATTTGCCAGCAAAAGACAAGTTTGCAGAACCAGGTTATGAAATGATTTGGGCAAACGAAGTACCTCCATACGAAATATTGGGCGGAGAAGTCAGAGTAATATCTGGAAAGTGGAATGAAATCCAAGCACCGCCTGCTCCTAAGGCTTCATGGGCTCACAATCCGGATAATGAAGTTGGAATTTACATCATATCTGTCAAACCAGGAGAATCTGTTGAGGTTCCAACAACAGATGGGAAAGTAAACCGTATGGTGTATCACATAAACGGGGGAAATGCAGATGTTGAGGGTCAATCTCTACTACCAAGATATGGTATGCAACTAAATCCAAGTATCCCGGTTAATATCAGCGCAGGAGATGAACCGGTAAGAGTACTGATTTTGCAAGGTAAGCCAATCGATGAACCGGTAGTGAAATACGGTCCTTTTGTAATGAATACCAACAAGGAAATCGTCGAAGCATTCGCTGATTACAGAGCTACCCAATTCGGTGGATGGCCATGGGGAGCTGCTGATGTTGTTCATCCAAGAGAGCAAGGTAGGTTTGCACAGATGGCTGATGGAAAGAAAATCACTCCCTCATAGGGAAGTCAGAACAGTTCTGAATACGCCTAATCTACCCAATTAACCAAACCTGTGTCAACATCATAGATGGCTCCATAGACTTGGACCCCATCCTTCAGAAGTTGATTTGTTTGAAGTCTTGCAACATCATTTCGAAGTTTAGAATGAGCGTCCTCGATCATTCTCGGATTGAACTCTGAGAAATCTTTGCCTGACATGTCTGTTAATTTTTGACGCACATCGGCCAAAGGAAGACTTGCCATGGCACAGCGTGTGTGTGGCATAATTACAATCGTGTGGCAGTCTAGAAGATGACTTGCAAGAACGATGTCTTTCTCAACCTCCGGGTTGAGTTGCCCTCCAGCATTTCTTACAACCTTCACATCACCTAAATCAAGGCCAAAAACTTCGTGAGGAATTATTCTGGAATCCATGCAGGTAAGAATTAACAACTTCTTTCCAGCCCTTCCTGGAACATCTTTCCCACTAAAATCGGATGAGTATTGGGAGTTGTTCGATTTGAGACTGCCAATCAAATCACTGTTTGACATGACTGTGTGCCCGATTCGGTAGCATTTTGTTGTTACTATCTATCAAATATAAACAAATTTTAATCAGGCAATAGTTTAATTGAAATGGTATTGTAGGAAGAACGGCGGTGGTTTCATTTCTGAACACATTGATGAAAATGCAAATATTGCGATATATATGGATACATCTGGCTCAATGCAATCTTCATTTGAATTCGCAGATGGTGATTCTGGTTCAGGTTCAAGAAAGATAAGAAAAGTACGCTCTGAGATCGCACTAGAGATTTGGTCGGAAATTAATGAAAACCTTTCACCTATACCTGTTACAGTTAGAACCATTGACTCACGAGGACACTCGAAAACTCTCCTAAAACTGAAAAAGCACAACGAATCTAAACTTGCAAATCTGAGGTTTCCCGATTTTTTAGGAGGGACATATCTATGGGAGTTCTTGGTTGAAGAGGGGAGAGAGTTAGTCAAGGTCTCTGATAAATGGATATTTCTTTTAATTAGCGATGGGGAAGATTTGGAATCCAGTGGAGTTTTCAATGGTGTTGAAGGATTCAGACCATGTGTTGAAGAGCTACAGAAATTGAATATAGACGTTGAATTTCACATAATAGGGTTGGGATTACCAGAGGATGTTGCTGATACATACCGTCAAGTTAGTGGAGCTACAGGTGGTGTTTTTCATAATCTTGGTCTAAATGAGGAAGATACAAGTTCAGTACAAGATATTGTAGATGAAATGAAGATTGCAATAGATGAAGCTATAGATCCAGCATTAAGAGCAAGAAGCCGTCGTAGAAGACAGGCAACTTATTTGGAAAGTTGCAAAGATGACGACTTAAAAATAATCAAAATACCTTCATTGTATCCAGAGATGGAATTCGATTCAGAAGGGATATATGCTAGCATGGGAATAAGTGATTTGAATCCTGATAAAATGGAAGTCTGGGAAACATCACTCCATTCAATTTCAGGACACAGAGGCGCTGACATCGTAACAGAAGATAACTGGTCAATCTGTACCTCTCATTCCAGCGATCACAGATTAGATACAACAATTAGAAGAACATGGACAATTGACGCCAGTAAACTTGCAACTG
>JAPOHM010000142.1 GCA_029979405.1 Methanobacteriota archaeon | reverse complement strand
CACTCCATTTGTACTGAACATCCCAATCGGTTGCAGATTTCCAAGGAGTTAGTGCTACATCACCTGATTCGCCCAACGATTCCCAAAGTCGCTGTGCACTAAACGGTAGGAATGGTTGAGTCATAATTGCTAGATACCGAGATAATCTCCAACCAAAAGCAAGTTTTGCCATTGACTCCTTAGCCCCTTCGGCATCTAAATCCTTCAAAAACTTCCAAGGTGTTGCTGCTTGGAGCATTTGGTTACCGAGTTGTGCCGCAGACATAATGGTGCGAAGTGCCTCCTTGTATCGGTGTTTTTCGAGACTTGAAGTTGCTTGTTGATGTAATGTTTCTAATTTCTTCATTTCATCTGCACAATACGATAAGTCGTCAAATGTAGAAAGTGGTCTGTCTTTAGGTAATCTGGCACCAAGGGTCAAAACTCTGTGTACAAAGTTACCATAAGCAGCGATTAATTCTGAGTTGATTTTCTCCACGAAATCTGGCCAATTAAAATCTGTATCATGGGCTTCTGGCATGTTGATTGAAAGATAATAACGTAAGGTATCTGGGTCAAATCTTTCTAAGAATGCTGGGAGCCAGACAGCGTGTTTTCGTGACTTTGAAAATTGGCCACCTGCTAGCATAAGGTATTCCATAGCGGGCACATTATATTCGAGATTTAGATCGCCTGGACCCGGAAGAGAAGGTGGAGTTCTATCGTCTAATCCTCTTTCCGCATGGTTCAATCCCATTATTATGGCAGGCCAAATAACTGTATGGAAGGGAATGTTATCCTTCCCCAAGAAATAAAGGTGTCTTGGTGAGACACCATCTTCAGAAATCCTCCACCACTTTTCGTAGTCGTGAGGATTTGAGAATCTCTTTGCCCACAATTTTGCACATGAGAAGTAGCCTTGGACGGCCTCGAACCACACGTAGATACACTTGCCATTCCATTCATCACCATCGAGAGGAAGAGGGATTCCCCAATCGAGGTCACGAGTAACAGCACGAGGCCTTAGACCCATATCCAACCATTGTTTTGTCATTGCTTTGACATTTGGTTTCCAAACATTTTGTCTCTGAGAAGCATGTTCCTGTAGGGCATGTTGGAATAGATCAAGCCGATAAAAGAAATGCTCAGTATCACGGATTTCAATTGATGCATCAGGGTTCATTTTAGACTTGGGATTCTGGAGCTCGTGTGCTTCGTAGGTGACTCCACATTCGTCACATTGGTCACCTCTTGCACCATCTGCACCACAATTTGGACAATCACCTTCTACGTACCTGTCAGGAAGGAACCTCCCTCCGTCCTCTCTTATCTCGTAGTATTGCTGCATTACTTTCCGTTCGAACAGTCTAGCATCCATCAATTTCTTGAAATTCTCTGAAACAATTTCGTAGTGCTCAGGATCGCTAGTTCTGTTAAACAGTGAGCCCCCATATTCAGGCCCTCGTGGGTCGATATTAGGTTCCCAACTACAGCCTAAATCAATCAAAGCATTTGTATTGACTTCATGGAATTTATCGACAACTTGCTGAGGAGAAATACCTTGGGTTTCAGCTGTGACGGTTATTGGAGTTCCGTGTTCATCTGACCCTGAAACCATCAATACACGGTTCCCTTTAGCCCTTTCAAAGCGTGCTTGGATATCAGGAGGTAAATAGCATCCTGCAACATGGCCCAAATGAAGTGGACCATTCGCGTAAGGCCAGGCCACACAAATCAACACGTGTTCCCCTGACATGCGGTTCACCCAACCTGTCGGATGAGATAAACTACATGAGTTCTGTGTTAGGAATAATGGCGAAGACTCAAGAACTATACTCTCTAGGATGAGATGGGCCGATTGGCTGAGGAGTTCGTTGAACCCTATGGCAGACTACACAATGCTTGTCGTATATTCATCCCTTGCACTGGGTGTTTCCTTCATGTGTTCCATGTTGGAAGCAGTGTTACTTTCTATGTCCACTTCTCATGTTAGCATCATGAGTAAATCTGGCGACAGGAACGGAAAACGGTGGTCTAGGCTAAAGGAGGACGACTCTGTAAAACCGTTGACTGCGATACTTACTCTCAATACTATTGCTCATACAATGGGTGCTGCAGGAGTCGGTGCCGAGGTGGCCAGAATTTGGGGAGATGATAGTCTCACAATTGCATCCGTAATACTAACCTTGGCAGTATTATTCCTTTCAGAAATTATTCCAAAAACAATCGGTGCAGCATATTGGAAAAAGCTTGCACTACCGTCTGGATATATATTGTCAGGAATGACAAAAGCGTTAGCCCCATTTTTCACGCCTCTATTACTTTTCAAGAGACTTTTACCAAAAGAGGAATCTGTTTCTGTAACAAGAGACGAATTACACGTTTTGGCTGACATAAGCGAAGAAGAGGGAGAGTTAGAGGAAGATGAGGAAGCAGTCATCCATAACCTGCTTGCGCTTAGAGAAACTCCTGTGAAGGATATTATGACACCAAGAACCGTTACCATGGCATTTGACCATAGTTGGACAATAAGGCAAGTATTGGATGAAACAAAAATTTTGAGATTTGGTAGAATGCCTGTATATGAAGAATCAATCGACCAATTATCTGGATTTGTCTTGAGGTCGGATATCCTGATGGCCGCCTCGATGGACGAGTGGGATAAAGAATTAGTTGAGTTCAAGAAGCCAATACTTACAATTGGAATGGACGATAGTGTTGATCTGGCTCTTGAAACGTTCTTGAAGTCCAAAGTTCAAATCCTAGCAGTAACAGATGACTTTGGTGGAACTGCAGGTATAGTGACAATGGAAGATGCAATAGAAACTCTACTTGGAGAAGAAATAGTTGATGAGCTAGACCTGCACGAAGATATGAGAGAATTAGCACGGGAACAAGCAGGCGTCTCAGAAGAAGAGTGATCAAAGAATTTTATTTTCTATCCACTCTACAATCAGTTTATCTCTATCTTCGTTAACCCTATTTTTCGAATGTGTAAGTGACTTGATGAGATGTCCATCGATGTCTAAGTCTTGATTCATGAGCAAATCATAGTGATATCTGCCAAGTCTTGTATCCATCTCAGCCTGTAACAGTAGTATTGGGACTTTAGGTAGCCCCCAATGAGGGACATCAATGTCCTTCCATTCTAAACCCCCTGCTTCAGGGTGAATCTTATTGAAACCTCTCAATGCCCATCGTTTCAATAATGGCAGCATGAACGATATTCTACCAGACATTTGCTCCAAAATTGGAGAGTATGCCGCCATTGGCGATTCTAGTATTAAGGTTCCATAATTGTCCTTCCACCATCCTGTATGTCTTGAATGGTGCATTCCGATAGCGATGAAACCTCCTAGGCTGTGTCCATAGAAGTGGATCTTATTTACTCTTGAAGAATCAACATTTTCCAAAATACATTTTACATCTGAAATAACTTTTCCAGCAGTCCACTCTGGAGTATCAGGCGCCATTCCATGACCCCGTGAATCTATTGCTAGAGTATGCAAACCCCTATCTCGAAATAATAACATTCGCTCAGTGTATTTTTCACTAGAAGATTGCCAACCATGGATGAATACTGCCATATCCGATTTCTTTGGTTGATAATTTATGAAACCGTAGACGTCGACTCCATTATTGTCTCCCTGAAGAACTTCCCATCTTGGATCATCAAATGGTGGGCTTCTCTTCTCTGGACCTGTGAAAATTAGACGTAGCAATAACTGGTGAATGAGTAATAAAATTGCTAAGATTATTACAAAGAATCCATACGGTAAAAGGAAAGATATCACTAACGTGGTAACTATTACTGATAGAGTCTTTCGACCATCCCAAGTCGCCACACGGCGATTCATCTTCAGTCCTCAGATTCTTCTTCTGAGTTGGATTCCTTAGGTTTGGCTTTAGCGGCTTTTTTTGCCTTTGACGATGCCTTTGCTTCAGCCTTTTCCTGCCTCTTTTGTGAACTTGCTTGCCACTTGTCACCAAAGTCGCCAAGAGATTCAAATCTCGCCAACCATCCGGTTTCATCACCTGTTGCTACGTGCTTTACGAGGTACGCGCTGAACAATAGGTCGATTGCTCCTTGAGAGAAGTCTGAGTTTTTCTTGAAGAAGAAATTTACAATCCAGAAGAGTATAAACACAACACCAGTGATAAACCATGGCATGCCTCCTGAACTAATGTTTTGGAAGTTTGCCATTAACAGAATCAGACCGATAAGAGATAAGAATCCGATACTGTTGTTCAGAATCGCATGGATAAAAATTGGTTTGTTACCTGAAGAGTTGATGTACTTTGTTCTAGATACAAACTCTCCAATATTTCGGCCAGTCCAGATCGGAAGGACAAGCCAGTTTAGTGTAATCATCAAAAGAGAAGCAATCCATCCAAGT
>JAPOHM010000056.1 GCA_029979405.1 Methanobacteriota archaeon | reverse complement strand
TCAAGAGCATCTATGAAATTAGCTGGATTACTACCGAGTTGTGCATGCTCTCTGATGTTTTGACCAGTTTCATCAACAACTTCGTAATACCACATCATCAGTTCCTCGATTGCGGAATCTGTTACCGGCATACGAGCGAATGACTTTGCCATTTTTCTTATAACGGCTGGAGTGAGTGCAGACCCGGTAACTTGTCCTTCAAGTACGTCTTCTTCAATTTCGACGTGGCTTTCTCCTTCCTCGGGAGCTTCTTGAACGGAGGCGACTGCAGAAAGATGTCTAGGTTTAATCGTGTTTACACGATCTTTTGCCGCTGCGCTTTCAGCAGCATGTAGAATTTTTTTGAGGTATGTTTCAAGGTGCTCAATTCCTGCTTGAACTGCTTCAGAACCAACACTTTCTAAGTTCTCAAGGCGCTCAATCATTAACTCTCTTGTTCGATTGTAGTTCAAGCGCGTTCTTTTGGTATCATCGAGTGTCTTCTTGTCTGGAGTGGCACTAAGAGTGGCTTCTTCCATTGATGGAACCATTCTATCAATTTCAGATACAAGCATGTCAACTAACTGTTCCTTTACAGCGCCAGACAACCTCATGTCGGTAAATCCAGAGGATACGAAACCAATGTGACTTGTAGAGTATGGCTTTGCCATCTATTCCACCAAGCCGTCCTCTCTGCCCAAGGCTTGTGATACTTCCCAAGCGTGGAAACATTCGTGACCACCAAGAAAACCTCCTGCTTCTCTTGAGGGCCCAATGAACTCAGCGGCACAGAATTGGCAGAAGACCTGCACGATAAATTCGTTGAAATATGTTCCATTCGCTGTGACTCTCTTTGGAATTCTCTTTCCAATATCCGACTCGTCCCAATCACTGAGTTTGTCAGTAAACTCTTCATCGATAACTATTTTTTCACTCATATTTTCACCATTCTGTAATCCAGGGAATCGCCCCGTGTGCGGTAATTGGCCTCATCCCTTCCTCATCTCTTGTCCAGGTATCTTCTGTTCCGATGCTACCTTCGACATGGACGACTTTAGGCTCTATCGCCATTGTACCACCTGTCGGCAATGGTCTATCAAAACCTTCTGCGACAACGGGTGATTCATCAAGTTGCAATCCTACGGAGTGCCCGAGGAATTTTGATTGGTCAGGAGCCATACCCATAAGGTGGTTGGAATGACCAAATTCCGATGCTAATGCGTGACCTTGCCGATAAGCCTCAGAACAATTCAGGCCTTGGTCAAGGACATCCACGACCACGTCTTTGACTGCCACCATGTCTTCCAATCTGTTTTCCCATTCAGCTGAAAGTTTTCCTGCGACAAACATTCTAGTTGTATCGACTACGTATCCACGATGTAGATGAACGAGGTCTACCAAAACTGGTTCATTCTTCTTTATCTTGCTAAATCCACTTCCCATCGAGGCCATAGGATGTGGTCCCGTTCCACCAATTGCAGAATCGAAAAATGAAGGGATACCGCCTGCTCTACCAGCTACGATAACACCTCTATCACATTGTAGCGGAAATCTTCGCATTTGTACATTACCACCAAAACCAGCCGCTCTACTGACTGCCTCAGCCGCTGCAACGAGTTCGATTTCTGTTACACCTTCCCCTCCAACTCTTGTTACTGCCTCGAACATTTCCATCTGCACTGAAGCACCTTCTTCCATCATTTGAATTTCCCAAGCACTCTTGATTTCTCTTTGGCCATGAACAATTGCTGTACAATCTTCTGTCGCTCCAATTTTTTTTGCAAATCTATCTGCGAAAGTGTGTGGCAATTCTCCAAATTGCATTGCAGGATTACAACCGATTACATCTGAAAATTCTGCCATGCGAGGAAACATCTCAATCTTATGTGGAGAATCGCCTTCCCCTGATTCATATTTTGCTCTAGAAAGCGACCTTCTTACAAACAATGTGGATTCGCCATCTGACTTAACTAAAAGCGAGGCGTTTTGTCTACCTCCTGAATAATAATACAGGTCGACAGGATGTTGAATTAAGGCTGCATCTAATCCATGTTCTTGAAGGAGGGATGCGAGCTTTTTCTGCCTACTTTCCAACTCATGCACCGGAACCCGCCAGTCCTCACCCTCTGGTCCAACGAGAGTTGATAGTTGGTCCTGCATAAACAATGGCTACCGCCAAAGGTTGAAAAACTACTCCCTTAACGTAGCCAGTCCTAAATATTCAACATAGTTACCAATAATCATGCGTACTGCAGCTAAAGTACTATTGATAGTTGGGGCTCTGTTTTTACTTATCGGAATTGTTGGTTTCGGCATCGGACTCAATACTGTGTCAGACGTGGATGAAAATTGGAGCAAATTCGAAATCGAGAATGCAACGAACGGAAGTATTCAGATGGATGATTCTGATGGCATGGGAGAACTTGGGGTTACATTCTGGGTAAAAGGAGAATATGTTGATTTGAATGATAACGGGATTTGGGATGTGTGTGACAGTACGAGTGTTGTCATTACAGAAAATCCTAGAATCAACACAGACTGGGAAGATGCTGAAGCCCTTGACGGTAGATTCTACTACGAAGTCGATTATTACGCAAATGGGAATAACAGTAACTGCGATGCTGTTGAAAACAACAAAAATTATGAGAAAACTGACAAAGGATTTGTGAAGATAGGTAGGGCCTGCCTTGGATGCTATTCCGGAACACTAACATTTGAATCAAATCAGAGTGTATGGGTTACCTATGATGACAAAATTTTGGAAGATGCTTTCGAGGACATTTTCTCAATATTTTTGGGCTTCGTCGGTGGATTTGGATCTAGTTGTTGCGGACTGATTTTCTTGATTATTGGTGGGATTTTAGCATTCTCATCAAACAATGATGCGCAACTTGTAACAGCATTCCCGGATGGAAGTATGATGCCTCAGCAACAATTCATTCAACAAACTCCGGGCCCGGTTACCGTACAAACTGGAATGTCTCAACCCGTGTTTGATGAAATCGAAAACAGTTAATTTTGTTATACTTTTAGAAGACCTTCTGTGTTCTGTAAACGAATTTTTGAGGATTCGCAATAATCCTCTGAAAGATCGACTCCGAAGTATTTTCTTCCAGTCATTTTTGCGGCTACTGCAGTCGTACCCGAACCCAGAAATGGATCAAGTACCAAATCACCAGCAAATGTAAACATCTCAATACAGCGTTTAGGCAACTCTACCGGGAAAGGAGCTGGGTGATTTACTCGCTTTGCTGATTCTGTAGGGAATGCCCAAATTGATTTTGTTTGTCGGACGAAATCCTCTTTGCCGATAGTATCTATTCGACCTGCATCCCTTTCAGATTTCTTTCGAGGTAATTTGTAGTCCCCTTTTGAATACATCAATATGTATTCATGGATATCTCTCAGACACGGGTTTGATGCTGACTGAAATGACCCCCAAGCACACGACGCTCCTGAACTTGCAGACTTATCCCAAATCACTTCTCCTCTGTGCAAAAAGCCCAACTCATGCATGATTAAGTTGACATGACTGGTTAGAGGAATATACGGTTTCCTGCCAAGGTTTGCAACGTTAACAACCATTCTTCCTCCGGGCGCTAAGACCCTGTAACACTCTGCAAATACGTCTTTCAAAAGTTGCAAATAATCACTAAAAGACAAATTTTGGTCATACTCTTTTGATGCATTGTAAGGAGGCGATGTTACCACCAAATGAACACAATTATCTGGAAGCGGAAGGTTTCTTGAATCGCCACACATAATGTGATCTTCTAATTCGGTTGGGAATTCAACATGATCGCCGACCTCTCTACTTGTCACCATTTCATCATACATTTTTGATTGATAATATAGCGAAGAGTCGTGACCCTCTCGCTTTGATACCCCAAATGAAGAAGTAGAGGTTTTTGCTCTTTTACGTGGACCTTCAAAAGAATCTCCACGCGCCATGTTTGTTATCGTATCTTATCGGTATATGAGATTTCGCGCAATCCTGTTAATTGAGACGCGCGTTTGAACCGGTCGAATCAAAAACCGACCGCTACTCGCAGAGTTTGATGGCGGACTTCCTCTGTCTGGACGACGTTGACCTGGAAGGACGCACAGTTCTTGTAAGGGTAGACATTAATTCTCCTATGGAACCATCTGCAAGGCAGTTTCTCGACAATACGAGGATACGAAGAATCATTCCAACCCTCAACAAATTAACAAAATCAAAGGTTGTTATTTTGGCCCATCAATCAAGACCCGGCAAAGATGATTTCACATCGACCTTAGGTCACGCAAGAGAATTGGGCAGATTAATTGGAAAAAATGTCAAGTGGGTTGAGGACATCTATGGAAAGAAAGCATTAACAGCCATTGAACAGTTGCAAGATGGCGAAATATTGATGCTCAACAATGTCAGAATGGATGAAGACGAAGTCAAACTAAAAGGTGATTTTGAAAGATTTTCACAGACAATGATGGTGCAAAATTTGTCGATGGTCGCCGATGCTTTTGTCAACGACGCCTTCGCTTGCGCTCACAGAAATTCACCCTCAATTACTGGTTTTACTAACACCTTACCCTGTATAGCAGGCGAGTTGATGAATCACGAATTGAAAAAATTAGGAATGGCGCTTGAAAATCCGAAAAGGCCGTGTATTGCCGTACTTGGAGGAATCAAGGTCGACGATTCAGTTGTTGTTACAGAAAATATGCTGAAAGGCGACATTTGTGACCACGTATGGGTTACAGGCGGAGTTGCAAATCTATTCTTGTACTTATCTGGAATTGATTTGGGAGAAGGAAACATTCAGTTCCTTAAGGGTGAATTAAAGGATAATTGGGATTCCACGATTGCGAAGGCTGCGAAATTGTTGAAGGATTTCCCTGAGAGAATCATAATGCCTAGTGATGTTGCTGTGAATCTTGAAGGAAATAGAGTTGACATGAGCATCAAAAACCTTCCAATCCATGCCCCGATTTTTGACCTTGGAATTACCAGTATTCGAGCATTGTCAAAGGGTATTAAGTCTGCTGGAACAATCATCTTGAATGGACCTGCTGGTGTGTTTGAAAATCCTGATTTCGCATTCGGGACGATTGAAATGTTGAATGCATGTGCCGAAAGCGAAGGCTATGCAGTAATGGGTGGAGGTCATACTGCAACATTGGTTTCTTCTAACAAATTGACCTCGAAAATGGGGCACGTTTCAACAGGCGGTGGAGCATGCTTAGAATTACTCGCTGGCAGAGTTATGCCAGGTGTCGCTTCTCTTGAGCAGTCTGCTGAACAGTTTCAATTCTCAATCTCAAAGCCTATTGACCTTCAATAGTAAAAATCCGTGTCTTTTTGAATAGCCTAAGTTAGAATCCTCTATCTTGGGTGGGAATATGGCTAAAATCGAGAGGTTTCCGGTTACGAGAATTCATTCATTAGCTGTGAGAAATTTTAGATCAATAAATGAATTACAAACATACGAATTTAGCGACGGTTTAAACACTATATCTGGAGGTAATGTGGATGGAAAGTCAGCAATTCTCAATGCGATTAGAACCGTTCTTAATCCACATGTAAAACATAGATGTTCATCGTTTTGGGGATTTGGTTTCATGGGCCAAACATCCCTTATTGAAATGACCTTTACCGCTAACGAAAAGATACACTACCTAAGAAGAGTAATTACAAATGATTTAACTACCGACATTCATCTATATGTTGGAGAGAATTATTCCCAATTTTATCGAGACGGTGAAGCGTCCGAATACCTAATGCAAGTAATTCCGCCATCCAATTCAATTTTGAATACCCCGTGGCAAGTAAGATTCGGATTCATTAGATCAGCAGATTCGATTACTGATGAAGATGAAAGCAATTACAAATTTGACAGAGTTGAATTAGATTTCGTCAATAGTTTACTCAGTTTGATCGATATTGATATTAAGAAATTATACAATAAAAAATTGAATACTTATTGTGTATTTAGAGATGGGAGTGAAACTAAATTCCAGAATTTATCGATTAAGGAGAAGCTATTTTTTACGCTTATTGGGAATATTTCGCACAACATTTCAAAGGTAGGGGAAGATAAGACCAAGGTTGTACTCATAGATGATTTCGATAGATCTCTCGGAAAGGAATTAAAGCACTGTACCTGTGAAATCTTGAAAGTTATTGCCAAACGACATGACCTACAAATTATTGTTACATCGCGACACAGAATATTAGATTCAAACAATGTAAGGATACCTCATAATCGAATTCCTTCTGTGTACAGTAGTATAGTATCCAACCCACCATACACAATCAAGAGTTTTTCAAATTACATGAAAAAATATGCAAACAGAAGGAAGAAAGGTGGTTGAAAAGGTTGGAATCGATTACTGAACTTATATCATTTTCATTTAGTCATCTTGATGCTACTTTTTCTCCTTGTTCGGCTGAATTGAGTCCTCATAGCTCCTTTATCATGTTCAATAACTGCTTAGCCGCTGAAGAGGCGTCGTTGAGAATGTTGAACCTGTTCAATACAAAAAATCATTTTGAGATTGTATCTTTTCCAAAGAGAAAGCCTCGATACACTGTTGAAATGCGGTTTAAAACCGACAGACATGAATATTTGCTGACCCGTTATTTTGTTGGTGTTACATCTACTGAAAGCAAATTACAGCGATTGGGGACTGGTATTTTTTTCTCGGGAAAGGACGCGATAACAAAGTTGAAATCGATGGTTAAACCAATAACTATCAATAATGGTGATTTCTATTCAAACCGCTGTGTAATATTCAAACCCACCTCTGAAAGTCAAAGGAAGGAAATCGTTCGAATAGTCAACTCCTGGCTTAAAACAATCAACGCCGATGGGAGTGTTGAATTAGATTTTGATTGCATATGGCGATTTAATAGAGATAATTTTGATATCAAACACGCCTGGAATGCAAGTCGCATTCCAGCATATGTGAGATTGCTGTACAACATTGCACAAGCTCTGATGAGAAAGCGGATTTATGGATACTGCCCTCCTTCAATATCATACATTGATTTACATACTCTTTCGGTATTTGAATCGGTATCAGTACTACGGCTTGCAAGAGAAATATGTTCAACACATGGATTGAATTTTGTAATGCTTTTTGGTGATTTTATAGGCTCGGAAATGATTGATGTCACGACGATTCCCGCTCTGGAAGTAGACGAGTGATCATTGAAAACCATCGGCCTTAATAATATCCTAATTCCAAGTATTATAGCCGGTGAAGATAACCTCTGACAGATGCTCTGTCAGTTATCGTTCGCGTTTGGTTCAAAGAAGGTGATTTGGTTTTGGAAGCTACTATTTTCAAATCGACGCCGAAGCAAGAGACTGTATATTTAGACCTAGATGAACGACTACGATTCATAGGTAATGACGTCAAAACAATCACTCTCAAAAATACTCACCACGGCTCCTCACTAATTCTTGATGAGATCGATTCTCTCGAATGCATAATCGCTTCAAGGCCTGGGGCTGAAATCATTTTTGAAAGTGCGCCAAAGAGGCCTGTCGTTATCCGAGGAGAAGTGCATGACATTATATTGAAAAATGCAGGCAAAATCCACAGTCTCTATCGTAATACTACCAACAGTACAATAGATTTTGACAATGGGAAATCGGTGGTTGTAACGAGTTCTGAGGAAGTTTTAGATGAAGAAGTTGATTCCATTATTCTGATACCTGAGAATATTTCTGACCTAAAGATTAGCCAGAATTACAGTAACATTTTGATTGTTGGAAATAGTAAATTGAAATCAATTACTGTTCATGGAGATGGCATTATCGGTAAATTATCGATTGAATCTTCTTCAAAGCTAAAGCATTTGACAATTGAAAAACGAGTTTTGACTTGCTCAGTCAATGATTGTAAGGGAATCGAAACCATTTCTGGTTTCGGTGACAGACTATTCATTTCCGGGAGAAGAAGAAGAAATCTTTGCATCGGTGGCTTCTGGTATAGAATTCCAGATTGGTATAGTGAGGTAGTATCAATGCTAGATTTAACGCATTTCAATGGCCACCTAACCAGTGAACAGATTAAGACATGTGATGACCTTGGTGGCATCAACATTACACCCAGAACATATGACGGCCGGGGAGGCATGGTCGGCTTTTCAGAAGCATTCAACGTGCCAATCGATTCGATTCTAAACGGGATAAATGTCAAGAGATTTGTAAACTTAATTCTTGAAAAACATGACAGATTTTTTGTCTTTGCCGCTTGGTGTTCTGGAAACCTTTCACGATTCCAACAATATGTTGCAATGCGAGTCTTGGCATCTTTAGCAACTAATGACTTTGAC
>JAPOHM010000227.1 GCA_029979405.1 Methanobacteriota archaeon | reverse complement strand
GTCAAGAGTATTGCAAGGTCGTTTGGATTTTTCCATGTTGCAGATTCCTTTGCAGCAGCAGCCCTCTTCACCCCCTCACGTTCTCCAATCCACGAACCGTGTAAACATGATACAACAGGTGCAATGTTTTGTTCAAGCCACCTAAACTCCTTCCTCTTCCAAGAAACTAATGGTAGGTGAGCATTTATGACATCGATTTTTTTCATTGAGTTGAGGCGTTTGAGAGCTTTTATCGAACTTTTTCCGTATGACCTCGTGAAGGCCATCGGTAGTTTAGCCCACGGAACTTCAATGACATCAACCCCTTCTTGAGATGGTATTTTCCCTTTGTGAGACCTTGTAATTATAGAGATTTCATGCCCCAATTCTACCAAGTGACTTGCAAGATGGAAAACTACTGAACCTATACCCCCCCAACGTGGAGGATATTCACCAGAAACAATAGCGATATGCATTGCCAACATTCCAAGCGAGTATGACCCTTTCATAATAATTCAATGCATAGGTGGCTTCAAAACGAAAGTTTCAGTCGACAGTCTATGGCGGACAAGTTGCCGGTATCTGTTACGGTCATATTACCGACACGTAACGAAGAAGAAGCGCTTGGACCAACAGTTGATGCTATACCAAGAGATTGGTGTGAGGAATTAGAGATAATGATTGTCGACGGAAATTCGACAGACCGCACCAGAGAAATCGCCTTAGAAAAGGGAGTTAGGGTTCACCTCGAACCAAGAAAAGGCTATGGGAGAGCATACAGAACTGGTTTTGTTGTTGCAAAGGGCGACATAATCGTAACAATGGATGCAGACTGTACTTATCCTGCTGAAGTCGTCCCTGAATTAGTTAAGAGGTTATTAGACGAAGATTTGGATTTCATTACTTGTGATAGGCTGACGCTTGCAGAAGAAGGCTCAATGTCAGGACTACACGGATTTGGAAACTGGATGTTGTCGTTCAATGCAAGGCTTGCATTTGGTTACGGAATCAAAGACTCCCAATCTGGTATGTGGGTATTCAGAAAATCTATTTTCGAAAATGAGAAAATGAGGCCTACAAATGATGGGATGCCATTGTCTGAAGAAATGAAAATACTTGCAAGGAAGGTTTTAGGAAAGAAAAAGGCAATAGAAATCTCAGTTCCATATAGGCCAAGAGTTGGTGAAGCAGAAATCCATACGTGGGGAGATGGATGGAAAAATCTGAAATTTATCTGGGCTAAGCGATTTGGATTGCATCGCATCAAGACAGAATGGGGTCCGCTAGCAGATAATCCCGATTCATTGAATGGAGACCTTCCAGAACAATCCTGATTTCACAATGCCAACGGTTTGCTAACCTTTGTCCATTCTCTAAAGGACATGAATATCGGTGTTGCAAAGAAAATTATCATACATGCCCAAAGGTATTCTGTTACAAACGTACTGTATCTCATACCTGCTTTCCCTTCTATTTTGAAGTATGAAGGGTGGTCGCTACTTGGTTCGCTTTCGATTACTGTTTCCAACTGTGATGTGTTCACGAGACCCAGGTCATATCCGTCCACAGTGAAGATGTAGTTGAGTTCGAGGTTTTCACCAATTTTTATTTCAGGTGTGCCTTGAAACGACTGGTGAACTGTTGACTCCCCCTTGTCCTCTGTAGCCATCCCAGAAGTAAAATCAAAATCGCCAAGATAACCGATTGGTGCAAGAATAACCATAGTTAATAGAATGTAAAATGCTAATGACGAATTAACAATCCCGAGTATTGATCTGTAATTGACTTTGAAAAATGATAGAATTATTAGAACAGATGACATAGAAATTGCTATCTTAATCATCAATGGTAAATCCTCCTGAATGTCTGATAGTGGTTTTACATCAAACTCACTTTCTTGTTTGGATTCATCGCTTGGAATTGTTGTATCATTTCTGGTTGATTGCCAATCCAAATAGGAAAAGAATCCGTTGATTTTTAGATCACCGTCTGCGCTATCCTTGTCGACATCTAGCTGAATTTCCATTGAGGTTCCTTCAGGAACCCCTTCTGTATAATCCAGCTCAAGATTTCCAGAATACCAGTTCTGACTATCAACTGCATTTAGTAATAGCACGAAGCAGGCTAATTGGATGAAATACAGAACCATCCTTGGAT
>JAPOHM010000170.1 GCA_029979405.1 Methanobacteriota archaeon | reverse complement strand
TCAGGTAATTCAGCCTTCAGAGCCCTTGCTTGTTCCAACATTCCAGCGGTATCCATCGCTGTTACTTCAGCAGAAATAGGTCCATTGCATATTTCAGCAATTTCAGCAACTACTGTTTTGAAATCTCTTCCACTTTTTTTGATTAATGAAGGATTTGTTGTAACCCCGTCGAGTATTCCCCATTTTGCTATTTCTCTAATTTCATCCACATCTGCAGTATCCAAAAAGAATTCCATGTTTATCCCCAACCATAGAAAGTGTTTCAACTCTTCCTCGCGACAAGTTTCTGTGCGGCGATGCAAATATGATGTGACTTCAACTCCATCATCTCTAACATCTCTTCTGAAGAAGCCGATTCTCCAAACCTATCTTTCACTCCAATTCTTTCCATTGGAACAGGGTTGGTGCTGACTATGTGCTCTGCTACAGCACCGCCTAATCCTCCAATAATTGAATGGTCTTCTGCGGTTAGTATTGCGCCACATTTTGAGGAATATCTGTCAATTAATTCAGTGTCCAATGGTTTTAGAGTGTGCATGTCTATAACTGCAGCATTCACTCCATTCTTAGACAATTCTTCAGCGGCCACCATTGCTTCATGTACCAATACTCCGCAAGCAATTATCGCAACATCGTCTCCGTCCTTCAGGACGACTCCCTTTCCTATTTTTATTTCATCTTCTCTACCATCATAGAGTACCGGAGTTTTATTTCTCGCAGTACGCATGTAGGAGGGTTTTCCAGTTTCAGGAAGTTGTTTTGTCAATGCTTTAGTCGAAGTATCATCGCAAGGATGCATGACGATTACGTTTGGCAGTGTTCTGTAAATAGCCAAATCTTCTATAGATTGGGCGCTTGAACCATCGGTCCCAGTATGTGTTCCGCCATGGGATCCACAAAGATGAACTGGTAAATTTGGTCTTGCAACCCCATTTCTCATTTGCTCAAATGCTCTTTCGGTAAAAATAGCGAAGGTGCTTGCAAATGGAATGTAGCCACTAGCCGCCAAACCAGCCCCGACAAGTAACATATTCTGCTCACCGATTCCGCAAGAAACAGTTCTCTCAGGGTATTGTTTCCTAAAGTGTAAAGATTTGGTTGATTTTCCAAGATCAGCCTCTAAGACAACAACTTTTGGATTTTCAGCTAATTCCAGAAGGGCTTCACCATACCCGTCTCTTGTAGCAGCCATCCGAGTCAAGCCTTCACCCCCAATTCACTCAATGCTTGCTCAAGTTGTTCATCGCTAGGTGCTGCACCATGGAATCCAGGATTATCTTCCATGAATGATACACCTTTTCCTTTAACGGTGTTAGCGACTACGACAGCAGGTTTGTCAGTAATCGAATCCATCCATTCAATTGCTAAAACTATCTCTTGCATATTGTGCCCATCAATTTCTTTAACAGCCCATCCAAAAGATGCCCACTTTGCTGGAATGTCGAACATTCGCATTTGATTTTCGCAAAAATCGTCATTTTGAATGCGATTACAATCTACAAATAATTTGAGGTTACCCAGTTCATGGTGTGTAGCTGCCATTGCCGCTTCCCAAACACTTCCCTCTTGAATTTCTCCGTCCCCAACCATCACAAAAATTGTACGAGTAGAACCATCTAATTTTGCGGCGACAGCACTGCCCATGCCAAATGAGAGGCCCATACCTAAACTGCCCGCTGAAAAATCAACCCCTGGGCACCACTTCATGTCAACGTGTCCCTGACAAACGCCTCCTTTGACACGGTATGATTTCAAGTCGTCATGACTGATGAAACCAGCTTCTGCCAAGACTGCATACATTCCAGGGGATGCATGACCTTTTGAAAGTATGAATCTGTCTCTGTCTTCCCATTTCGGGTCTTCAGGGCGCACATTCAACCTGTTCCCGTAAAGAGCGCAAAGAATGTCGATTTCTGAAAGAGATCCACCGGGATGACCTGCTTGCGCTCGATGTGTCATTTTGCAAATTTCAATACGGCATTTTCTAGCCATTTCCTCTAGTTCTACGATAGATTTTGACATCATCCTGTCCCCGACAAAACTTGTGCCTTTGCCTATGGCCTTTCATCGTTTTGCTTAATTCTTGGGCGGGGTCAATGCCAATTTCAATTTTTTAGCGGCATCTGATAAAACATACATTAAATCCGAAAATAGGTTTCCCTTACTCGGTAATGACCTTGCTGAAAGCATGATAAAAACTCCCACAAACCACGCAAAGAATAGCAAAGACCAGGCATTACCTAAAGAGCCAATTCCTCCAAACCACTCAGATGGAATAATTCCATTTCCAGGCCATTTTTTGTCCGCAACGATAAACACTGCAAGTAGAACTCCCATCAGGGATTCTCCAGCAATAAATCCAGCTCCGATTAATACGCCTTTATCCTGAACTTCCTTGACTGCATTTTTTGCAGGTTTAGACATTTCACCTTCTAAAGTTCCATCGACACGGAGTCTTGCGCTGGATAATAATACGTGAGATATTATGCCTCCTGCCATTATTGGAACACTCAAAGAAAGCGGTAAGTAAATACCAATTGCTACACTCATTACTGGCATAGCAAGTCTAATCAAAATCACGGCGATTATAGCACCGAGAAAGACCATTGGAAGGTTTAAGCTACCACCAAATGCACCCTCGACAATAGCTCCAATTAGTTCTGCTTGTGGAGCAAATAACGCATCATTACAATTGTATAAATCGGTAGATCCTGATTCAATAAGTCTCGCATTTGTATTCGCACAGGCAGTTTTTGAAATTTGGAATGCATCGTGTAAAATAGATAAAACCGGCCCAATTACAATTGCTCCGACAACGACTCCAACAATCTCTGCTGTTTGTTGTCTCCAAGGCGTTGCTCCAACCATGTGTCCAGTTTTCAAATCCTGCATAACGTCTCCAGCTATTGCGGCGGATGTCGCAACTATTGCGGCAATGAACATCGTAGCAATCATCATATCTCCTTGACTCATATTGAGAATCAGACCTCCAACTATCCAAACCAAACCAATTGTAAAGAGGAGTGTAGCAATTGTCATACCTGACACAGGAGAATTTGAAGAACCAACAACACCTGCAATATATCCAGCAACAGCCGCGAAAAAGAAAGAAACTACTGCCAAAAATAGTGCACCCGCCAAAGCCATTATCAAACTTCCAGTAGCATACCAATAGAATAAGAATATGGCAATAACCAAAAATCCACAAACGATGAAAACCTTATCCAACGGAATGTCAATTTCTGTCCTCAGTTGGCGCGATTCCGCTGAATCACCTTTCTTGAATGATTTACTCAAGCCTTCGATGATAGTTTTTCTCATCGACCAAAGAGTGTAAACTCCTCCGACTACCATTGCTCCAACCCCAGCATATCTGATTTGTGATGACCAAACGGCTGTGTAATCTGCTACGCTTATTATTTGGAATAGTCCTGATGAATTTGGGAATCCGTTCAATAACCCGTAAATTGGCACTAATAATCCAAAACCAATTA
>JAPOHM010000079.1 GCA_029979405.1 Methanobacteriota archaeon | reverse complement strand
TCCTTTACGCAACTTAAGTAGCAATTCTTTCATTCAATCAATTATTGGTGTTGGAGCACCTGATCCAACAACACAATTTGATTTTACAGATAGCTTGTGGGAAGATGCTGTGAATGTACTGAAAAATTTGGGGATTTGAGGAGTTCGTGATTATGACATCTAATGTATCTAGTTCGATGTTGATTGGACATCAACCCTTCCTTGAGACGAATTTTATTCAGGATTTGTTGAAGAATTTGACTTCAAGTGATCTTAGTACCCTAATCAATACGGTATACGGTATCACAACCAATAACAATCTAACAACTCTGTGTGGACAAATTATTTCGAGTTTTAATGCACAAACTAATCAATACATGCCAAAGATGAATACCGCGCCTACGAGCCAATTATACGGTCATTTTGGTGCTTACAAGAAGTCTGGAGGTGTCATATTTATTTCCGATAAAATAATCACAGAATCCATTAACAAGCCAAAGCGTTGTTTAATATTCGCTGCGATGCTTATCGAGGAATATGGTCATCACCTCGAGAAAATCATTCAGGATGAGTTGAGTCTTCAAGATACAGATACTCATGGTGATGAAGGTGCAGTTTTTGGATTTCAGTTATTACATATGTTAAATCAAAAACTAATAAATGGGTCTCTAAATGATATTGAAATAGAAATTTTCAGATTAGAAAAAGCGGATTCCTCGACATTAGTTTCAAGAAATTTACTTCTTTCTGATATCATCTATTCTCGTTTTGAGCATTTTTCCTCTAGCCATCAATCCCATGACCACAAGCATGGGGAGTTGGAATTCTTTGGTTCTGGTTTGGGTCATGTTAATACCTGTACTCATTACACAATGGAAAGAGATGCCATTCAGAGAACATGGAACGGAATTCGTCATTTGCGTGATAAATTTATAGAAGATCCTTCGATAAACTTAACAGGAAAATTTCTTGGGGGAGCTTACAAGGGTAATTGGGCAAGAGACATGTCCCAGATCATTGATGCCAAACCACTCGATATAACTGGTTTAACAAGAGAAACTTTGACTAAATTAGTGGCTCTTATCGGACGTCAAGAATTCATTTCCTTGTCCAAAAATAGCGGTGGATGGATGGATTCAGATGCCCTCAATAGGGAAACTAGAGGCCAATGGAGTTCATTTGTCACACAAGAACAATTAGGTGTTTATCTTCCTTGGGAGCACCTAGATAATCCAAAATTGTATTCCTCTCCAAATACAGGAGTGTTGGTAAACAATGGGTCGGGATATGCAAGCGGAGCGACCGACACAATAACCGTAAAAGAAGTAGATGCAACTACTAAATTCTCCGTTGGGGATATGGTTTACACTGCCAATAATGTATTTATCGGGGAAGTAAAAGATGTTCCTTTGGCCACATCAATTATTTTCACCCAACTTATTGCTACCAGTCTAGTAGATGATGAGCAATTATGGATTCCAACTCCTTACCTTGACACGCAGGGCGAATTTGATCCTGACTTGAAAGACTTGAATTATTATCCTATGGACACTAACAAATACTTGTTTTATGAACATAAGATTGATGATAAAACCCGAATGAAATCATACCTCTCAAAAACTGGAACTCAGATGCATGATGAAATACTACAGGGGTATCAAAAATCAATTGACTGGTTCAAAGAGAAAAGTAGGGGGAGTGGAACGAATAAAGCAAATTGGATGTCTGCCACAGATTATGTGCTAAATCGCCTAAACTCTGCATACAATCCAGGGAAAGATCTGAAAGGCAAAGTCGTTGATGATGTATTATTTGATTTAGGTTCTGCGATGCATGTCATTGAGGATTTTTACGCTCATTCAAACTTCATTGAAATAATGCTGATAAGGATTGGAGAGCGTTTGGCGCTCTGTAATGACCCATGTAACGTAACTGATTGTTTTTGTACGCAATTTAGGAATGTTGATGGGAGTTGGTTGGTTCAGGACTTGCCAAACATGCTGAAAAAAGTAGATCCATGGGTGCCTTCGCCACATCGTAATGACACTGAGTGCTCAATTCCTAATTGTACTCAGACGAATCATGTGTCATGCGCAAGTTGGGCTTCGCTACAAGGACAATCGAAATCTGCTGATGATTACATTCCTCTAACAACGGGAACCTTCACTGAGTTCGATATTGTCGCCTCTCTTTCAGATAAGATTGTTCAGATGTTAGAACCAGGTGCACGTGAAGAGAAAATAAACAAAAGTTCTAGGAAATCAATTCTTGAGGACGACTTCGAATGGATTCTCACTCCAAAACATGAAGCACTCTCCATTTTACTAAAGGATAAAAATTTGCCATCTATAATTCTTGATGAGATTATTGCGTTTTTGTTTAATACGCTTGATGATGCTCAAAAAAGTGCGGTGCTGAATTCTGTTGGTACTAATTTGACAGGATGGCAAGATGTCGATACGGATCAAGATAAATTCGTCGTTTTGGAACAGAGTTATGCTCAACATTTTGGTTCCTCCTATCCTTCAAATTGTATTACATGCGGTGGCCAGTGCAGTAATTGTGTAATTACAGCCTCAATAAATATTGCAATACCTTTCATTAATAGTGTCAAAGGAATTAATTTCTGGGACTTCGATAAGTCTGACGTTTTCGAGTTCTATCAAAATTTTTGTCATAATGATGGTACTTGGATCAATAACTACAATAAGTTAAAGAGAAAAGTAAAAACACAGATTGTTGAAGTACAACAAATTTATGAGCAATACCTTGGATATAGAGAGGCAGTATCAAAATTTAAGACTAGTACTACCTATTCTGTGATTAAAGAATTAGTGGGGCTTGACTATGTCGAACTGCGCGATTTCTTGTGGATCAGTGAATCAATTTCGAATTTGATTATGATTGTTGAGCATGCAATTGCTCAAAATGCAGCTATTGTCAATCGTCTGTTCGCTCGCGTCATTCGAAATGAGGTTGATGTTATCCAGGGAACATTAGGGGCACTTTCTATCGAAGAAAGTACAGCCAATCTCGCTATTGATTATGATAATCTCCCTGTTGAAGTTCAGCAAGTACTGTCAACACTTAATCTGAATGCTAGTGCTAAGAAATATATTGCAAAAGCGAACAATGCTCTTTCGGAAATTCCTCAATTCATTAGGGACAACCTCCCTTCTAGCATAGATTGGAATGTCGCAAGTACTGATCCAACCCATTCAATGCTAGCGAAAGATTGTCCTGATCACCCATTGCATATCCTTGCTGCGGAAATGGGAACGATAGCTAGTTCAGCATTTTTCACAGACTTCCTGTTACACACTGTTCCCGATTCTAATACATCACCCTCCAATCAACCTGATGGGCCAGAATACACCAGATTAGTTAAACGAATAATTCGACACCCAGATTTCTTTTTCACGTCTGATGAAAATAGTGAGGACTCGGCTTCAAACTCTAATCTCGCAATTGATACACATTTAACCACAGCGACGGATTTTAGCATCAATTCAGACTCAACGTGGACGGCGCACATTGCAACTAAGGACTCTGATAATGCAGGATTGCGAAAAATCAAAAATTGGGATAACTTTGAAAACAGGTTGATTGAGTCTGCAATGACTTCAAACCTTATCGATGCAGTTATTCGTTTTATTAGCGGTAGTAGTAGCCTAATTCCGCATAGCCTTGACAACAATGTAAGGAATGCATTGACTGTACTAGGGAGGCCAAGATTTGGGCTGATACCTCAAATACAAGAATTTGTGGCAAATACTTCTGACGAATTTAAATTTTCTAATATCATCAGTGATTGGCACAACAAATTAACAAACTTTAGTGAAGATGATTTCGAGAATTATTCATCATATGCATCAATGTTTGTACATGGACTTTCGGCTGCTGACACACTTACTCAGGCTTATCACGACATAAATGCAACGACAGACGATATTGTTTCAGTTTACAACAGATTTTATCAGTACCTGAAAGATGAAGATGGAAATCTTGCTGTAGAGTTTTCTCCTAAAAGAGCTATTGAAAAGAGAGATGCATCAGAATTGTTGAAGTTTAGTGATAAATATTGTCTCCTAAAGGCTCAAATCGAGTTTATGAAAGAAACCTACAACTTCTTCGAAAATATAGTCGATGCTGCAAAACTCCCGAAAGGGTTAGCCATGATTGGCGAACTTGGTGCAGCATTTGTGTTTTTTTGGTATAAAACAAAACCAATAAATGATGAAGGAAATAAACTATGGAACCTTTACATGAAAGAGTTTAGGAATGATTTTCTTGTTTGTCCAAGCAAAAATTGTGATCACAGTAAGAATTGTTTAACCAAGCCAGGGCCATGCCCATCTAACTGCAACAATTGTCAGCCACAAGCCTCTACAGTGTGCAGGTCTGAAGTGACGACCAGTCTCTTTGAGATTGATTTTCTTAATTTACTTTCTAATCCTATAAAATTACTTGATTTATTCAGTCAAACATGTGGCACTGTACTATCGCATGATGCCACCCTGAAATATGATAATACCTGTACTTCTGATAAGACCCTTTCCGCAGCAGGACAGGATATAGCTTGTCTAGCGGTTGGTTGGAAAGTTCGAGGAAATGGAATCGATGATGGAACCACAATTAGCAATATCTCAAATAACATGATTACATTAAGTCAGAGCCATCACTTCTCGTTGTCGGAAGGTGTTGATGAACGTAAACTAGAATTTTATCATAAGGACATAATAATCGATATTTCTCAGGGGTGGTAATTTGGGATCAACAATTGATTATGCCGCTTATCTTCTTGGAATTCCTAATTCTCATGGAGGCCCAATTAATGGACTCATAGTCCAATCATTCAGTCTCGATAGTCAAACTGAAGGCGTTCCTTCTCTCAATGGTGAAGGTGAATTTTTGGAACTGTTCTTTGGTGCTGGAGCATCCGTTGTTCTTGGATTAGAAGGTACATTATCTGTTAAGATCGAACGAATGCAAAATCCAAACGAATACGAGATGACTTTCTTGATTGAAGGTGCTATCACTGCGGATTTAATGGCGGGCGTTGAAGCCGGCGTCAAAGGTAATTTAGCCGCATCAGGGATGATTCAAGCTGGAGTTCCTACCGTTTTCAAATTCACAAGTCAACATGCTGCAATTCGAGGTATGGCCACCGGTTTGCGAATTGCATTGATGCTTGGCTCAACACCGCTGGTTTATTCTGCAGGCTTGCCTGCTTGGATTGCTTCAGCGATTATCATTGAGAGAACAATCGATGACGTACGCTGGTTGTTCAAACATTTGGTTGAAATGGGTCTCCAGGTCGCAGCAGATGTTCAATTCGGAGCAGAGTTGTCAGCAGGAGACTTTGGCGGTGATGGTGATAAAGCAGACCCAGTTTGGAGCCTTGCAAGTGGTTCAATCTCAACAGGAACAAATAGCAGCTTTTTGTTGAAGGGAAGAATTGACTCGGGTAAATGCTCAGTCTCACTAGTTTGGAAGATCGAGCAAGGCATAGGAGGTTCTGGTGATCTCTTCGGTTGGGGATTATCAGCGAATGGGAAGTCAGCTGTGTTTATTGAAATCGCTGCAAAGGACTTTACTTCTGCTTTGAAGGACGATGCAAAACTTGTCGATATAATGCGCTACAAATCGCATCATGCATTAATGGGGAAGGCATTGAAAGATCTTGAAAATCCTTCTTTCAACATCGGTGCTGGAATTACAATGAGTGGTGAAACTGGATTTAGTTCTTCAAGCAATACAACAATCGAGGCTGAAATAAAAGTAAGTTTACAATTACTCGATATCCTTCGTTCGATTTATGGCCTTATTGATGCCAATCAAACAATCCTCGATTCACTTGCTCATCTTGGAAACGCAATTGCCCTTGATCTAGGTGCAAAATCACAAAGTGTATCGGGGATCTCCTTTGCAGAGAGTGTCAAGATTTGCGGCGTTGGTTTGAGTCTAAAGTTTGGTTACAGGCAAGGCAACAACGTTGGGAATTTCCCATACGCAACGACAGTTACTCCAAGTTTGGGCGTCAATTTAGCCTACAACTGGTTCCAATCAACCTTTACGGGGGGACAATAATGACAGCAGAAGTATACCTTATTCCAACCTTGACCAATCATGACCTACAAAGTTCATTAGCTCAACTTATTGAGGCAGAAGTAACTCTTGTATCGGAATCAATCGTCGAATCCGACGATGGTTCAACCTTTGATTTAACAGGACGCGCTCCTCCTGATACCGTTGGCTATGGTTTCCAATTCGATGTCATTGAGGACAAAACCACAGATGGGTTGCATCTTGATGTTTGCCTTCGAGCAGATGTTATCTCCATCGATATGAATTCAACATCCCTATCAACCAATCCACAGTATACGGCGCCCAACATCTGGATGTTTGGAAATCTTGCAAAATATTCCGGTGGACATCAAACGTGGTTGTACAACGATCGAGAGTCAAAGAGTCGTCTCAGAAATCTTGATGTTGCCCTAGGCTGGGGTCCAACAAACGGTTGGCAGGTCTCTGCTGATTTGCATGATGCCTGTTTGTTTGGAAATCGATCCTACCTTGATGATGCATGGAATCTGATGACTGCAAGTTCTGGTCAATTGCCAAGTACTGGGTTTGATGAATTGCTG
>JAPOHM010000133.1 GCA_029979405.1 Methanobacteriota archaeon | reverse complement strand
AATTGCTAATAATCCTACCATTGCCCACAATTCGCCAGATTGGTGCGTCCAACTTGCATGTAGACCGATATCAACTAATGTAGCACCACCAATAACCCATCCCATTTCTTGTAGCCCAATGTGGGCAAGGAACATTCCAATGCCCGCCATCGTAGCGATTTTTAGCTCCTTGGGAATTGAATTAATCATTTTCGTCCTCCAGCCAATTTGAGGTAATGAGATAATCAAGAAGATTATACCCTCAACTAATACAGCAGCAAGGGCTAATTCCCATGGAATGCCCATTCCAAGAACCACAGTGAATGCAAAATATGCATTCAATCCCATTCCTGGAGCCATTGCATAAGGCTGATTTGCCCAAAGGCCCATTATTGTACAACCGACAAAGGCTGCAACTGCGGTTGCAAACAATGCTTGGTTGAATGGTATGCCCAATCCTACACCGGTAACAGGATCAATTGTAAATCCTAATTCTAGAAATGACGGGTTAACCACTAAGATATATGCCATCGTCAAAAACGTGGTTATACCTGCTCGTATTTCACCTTGCATGTTCGTTCCATTTTCTTCAAATTTGAAGAAATCACTCATCTTTTGTTCTAAACTCATTTTTCTTTTCACCCTCCTTGGGTTACAATGCTGACAATACAGAGGGGTTATGATGCTTTTTGTAAAAATAAAATCACAAAAGGTGTTTTCACAAACACTTCTTTAGTGCCGTCTTTAGGAGTATGAAATCAGTGATTTGAGAGAAAAAGATAATTTTTCTTTACCTTTCAGGAAGTCTAATTCAATTATAACAGCACATCCAATAATATCTGCTCCTACTCTGTTTAGGAGGTCTCCTGATGCGACTAAAGTCCCTCCTGTAGCGAGCAAATCATCTAGGATCACAACTCTTTGTCCTGGTTTGATGGCATCTGACTGAATCTCGATTGTATCAGTTCCGTATTCAAGATCATATTCATGTGAAATAACCTCTCCTGGAAGCTTGCCTTTCTTTCTGATCATTGTCATTGGTATGCCCATTCGGTCAGACAGTGCTCCGCTCAGGAGGAAACCTCTGCTTTCTATTCCAGCCAATACATCAGGTTTCCATTCTGAAACTATTTTTTCTAATTCATCTAAAGCATAACTCCATGCTTGCGGATTACCGATTAAGGTGGATATGTCATAAAACAGGATTCCTGGGATTGGAAAATCTGGAATTCCACGAATGTGTTCTTTTAGATTCATTTTAATGCCTCAAATTTTTCTTGCATTGTATTTCTGAAAGTAAGTAGATTAAGTACAGGCCCCGATAAATCTACAGTAATTGTAGCTCCTCTATTGAATTGGTATTCATCCCATCCATCAGGAACCACATATCCTCTGTGCATATCGCTTGTAATGACCGTGGGGGTATTTGTCCAGTCACAATATCTTTCATCTGATATTTCACTATCAATCTCTCTCGCTATCACGAGATAGTGGTCGTCAGAATCACCGTGGTTCCCAAGATATGATTTCCTTGCAATTTGGTTGAACCATGCTCCTTGGCCCAACCAAGTAGAGAATACTAATCCACTTGATTGTTGCATTGTTTCAATTTCTCCACGTCTTAGGTGATATTTGGAGGGAGCATACTGGTGGGTGTTTGCTATCAGTAAATCATTCAAAGCAGGGTCGGTTTTGATTTTATTTCCGCTGGTAGTCTCAATAATTGCTTGCAATCTTGGTAGTCTGTTGACTATTGCTTTTCCTGATAATGCAAGGTCAATATCCTCTGGAAATGTTTCTATAGAACTATCCATGTAGAACCCAAGTGATCCTTCGATGTCATCTTTTCTTGGATGAGAGTTGACTCCCATTACTGGAGTATTGGAATCAATATTGTGTGAAATGGAGGTTAATGTTCCATCACCTCCTAAGACAATTACTAAATCACGTCCAATGAAGTCTGCTCTACGAACCCTTTCTCTCGCCCTGATTTCTACCCTAATTGTATCAGACCTTTCATTTAGGGCCTGTTTTAGGAGGTTCAGAGATTCATCATGGACCTCTTCGAAGTTCTTCTTGTAGACTAAGAGAACATCGGCCATGAAACCCCCATGAGGACTTCCTTCTTGAGAGTGATTATTCTGCGTAACCTTCATCCACTACCATTAGTTAGGTAAGGATATGCAACCGGATCCGAATAACCAGCCGATGATGTATGGACAGCCTCAACAAGTGATGATTGATCCGAATACAGGGATGCCTCAAAACGTCATAGTAATACAGCAACCGTCTTCTGCGGCCAAAGTTGTTGGTATACTTGTCATAATAGCTGGTGTGCTTGGAATTATTGGCGAATTACTAAATATCCCAAGTTCTCTCGAACTTGGAGCATTATGGGCATTACTTTCAGTAGCTAATTTGGGAATTAATGGAGGATTAATTGCTGGTGGAGTAATGATGACAAATTTCCAGAAGAGAGGTGTGCAACTCGCATTATTGTGTGTAGTCGCAAGTGCGATCATTGGCGTAGTTTCGATGATGATGCTAAGCGGTGCAATACAAGATCTCGCTGAGGAGGAAGGGCTTTCTGAGGAAGAAGCACAAATCATGGAAGACTCAATGGGGGCATTTGCAGGTATTGGTGCTGTCTTTGTATTAGTTTGTAATGGAATTTGTGGATTAATAATTGCGATTCCACTAATGGTATCAAACAACGGTTTGGATGATTCATCTTTATTCGGTTGATGGTCCATCATGGGCGAATTGAATACAGGTCAAGCAGCTACATATGTTGAAGAATTGTATGTAGAAACCGAAGAGCGTTATCAAATAATTTGCATTACGAGAGACGTCCAAAAAGTGGTCTCGGAAAGTGGAATAAGAGACGGTCTGGTGTTGGTTAATCCAATGCACATAACGGCTTCATGCTACGTCAACGACTTGGAATATGGTTTACATCATGACATAATGAAGTGGTTGGAAAAATTAGCGCCATTCTATGGTTCAGGCGGGCAAGATGGAGAAGAATATCATCATCACAAAACCGGAGAAGATAATGGTGATGCACACCTTAAGAGGCAATTGCTTGGTCAACAAGTAACTATGCCGGTGAGAGATGGGAAGCTACATCTCGGTAATTGGGAGCAAATTCATTATGCTGAATTTGATGGTCAACGCAAAAAAAGAATCCTCGTAAAGGTAGTTGGAGTGATTTGATGTCAGATTTATCTGAGCCTGACCACATGACTGACATGGCGGTCGAACTTGGAATTCAAAGGGGAGATTGGGGCTCAGGTAAAGCATCGTTCATACTGAATGTAGAATCACGACATTGTAACAAAGCGGGGGTAGCCCATGGTGGACTTTACACATTAATGCTTGATATGGCACTGGGGGGAAGTTTAGTTTGTACATTAAAAAGGGAAGAATGGTGTGCTACGACTCAATTAAACGTTTCATTCATCAATGCAGCAAGACCGAATGAAAAAATAATTGCCGAGGGGAATCTAAAGAAAAGAGGCAAGCATGTAGCACACTTATGTGGTGAAATCAAGACCGATTCAGGTCGTCTAATTGCTACAGCTACCGGTGTTTGGGCTATCTGGGACCATAAACCTTCAAGCCAATCTTGAGGCAACGTTCATAACTTTGGCTGTAAGCGTAGGTCTATGGACATCAAAGACATTGACTTGGATGGTGGCAGTTTCAAATTCACTTTACCATACCACTGGATTTCGTGGATTGTTTGGGTTATTGGCTTAATTTTGACCTTGGTTGGAGTAGTTGGTTTCTTTGGTGGAAATAATGCGACAGTATTGTTCGCATCATCAATTGGCTGTCTAATGATGGCAGTTGCATCTCCTGGGTCTATTGAGGGCCAGCTGAAGAAGGTTAGAGAAAGTGCGATCGACCCTGCGGAATTGGAAGCAAAAGCTCAAGCAAGTGGTTTAAGTATTGACAACTGGTTGATGCAACAAACAACTTACGTGCCTACAAATGACCCAAATGATTGGATTTTACCCGCACCAGGGCCATCGACGTGGAACAATGACGACAGATATGGTCCTCATGGCGATGGTTCTGCGATTGCAGAGCATCCTTCGAAAGTAGGTACCCCAAGACCTGCAACCATGACTTCATTCTCGGTTTTTTCAGGCTTGTCTGTTTTATTCACTTTAATCGCTGCAGGTTCTCTAATGTCAATTGATGAAACGGGGGATTCAATTTTCTTGCCGATTATAATCATTGTAATCGCTTTGATTTTATCTCTTGTTGGATATTTTAGGTCTAAGATGCTTAGCCAGATGCTTGACACACCAACATCTTTGGTAAGGTCTGCTCCAGTAGGAAATCCTGAATTAGTTGGTCAGGTAAGGCCAATAGCTGACGGTTGTCTAACAGTAGTCGTTGATGGAAATCAAAACATGGTCATGCACAACATGGTTGGTTACAGGTGGGAATATGAGCAATATCAGTGCCGAACTGTAAAAACAGATAATGGTACGAGGGAAGAATGTAATTGGGTTACAATTCGTTCAGATGCGGGTGGATGCCCATTTATTTTGCATGATGGAACAGGTGGGATTAGAGTCAACGGCCAGTCATTCAAGAGAGCTGATTATGGTCAATATCTCAAGCGTTGGGATGGTGCATTCGCACAAACACTT
>JAPOHM010000225.1 GCA_029979405.1 Methanobacteriota archaeon | reverse complement strand
TTAGTCGTCAACCAATTGCCATCAGTATTTTTGAATTGTTTACAAAAACAATGTTCAAGAATCCCATATGCTAGATCAGTGAATGTAAATGTAACATTTCCACTAACAGCACCTGTTGTGGCATTACTTAGAACAACAGTCGTGGAGTTTGTGATTGCGTTAATGGTTGAAGATGGTGCAATGTTTGTACCTGAAACGAGCATACCTACAACCAATTCGTTGGAGTTTGCAACAGTCAGAGTTGTAGTTACTCCTGTTGTTGAACAACTTTGTTGTATTGGGTTATCAGGTTGAATATATATGGTATCACCAAGAGATAAATTCGAATCTGTTTGAGTAATCTTTACGCTTTTTACCTCACCATTACTTGCGTTTACATCTAGTTTAAGTGTTGTAACACTACCTTGATCATTTTCTGTTGACTTGTTAGTAGAGTCAATGTAACCCGACCCTCCATGCAGCATTCGAACCCCTTGCAGTGTACACCCACTAGATCCATCTAGCTGAATGTCACATTCAGAGAGCCGTTCACCTATTCGAATCAAGAGGATTTCAATGTAATTCGAATGTGCAAAGAAATCCTCCATTACATGCAAAGCAGAACCCAAATCGAAGAGCGATTCTCCTGGGTTGAAGATGTTAAAATACGCTGAATGAAGTTTTTGATCAACGTACTGCTTCGAGGACATCCAGTTTGGTTTGTTTTGGTTTCCCCCTCTATTTTTTTCTTCAAACCAAGCGATGTCTTTGTTATGTGCAGCATTAATTTCGGCCCTCATTAGATCTGGTGGCATATGAATGTATGATTTCATTCTTGCAACATCATCAATCATATGCTCATACTTGAGATAATGGTTATCGCTGTTTGGATCTTGACTTAGATCCTTCAAATCCTTATCGTAAATTGAAGTATTTGTGCTAGAATATTGCTTTGGATTATCTAGATGTTCCCATGAGAGATAAACCCCTAACGCGTCTTTTGATACAAAATCTTCCCATTTTCCAGACAATTCCGTATTTCGTAGATAATCAGCGTAGTTCTTTGCCTGCAAAAAATCGCTCTTTCCGCGAGATTCTTTATTCATCAAATCGCCGATGAACTCTGAGTGTCCTGTAAGTGCCACAATCTTGGTCAATGTATCTCTGGTCAATCCAGTCAATTGCAACGGTTTAACATCAATTGCTTGTGATAAATCACGAGCCCAATTTCCTTTGTAAACCATCTCCACGAATCCGATGTCCCAATCTTTCTGAATGGTGCGATGATATCCGAACTTAGAACTTAGCAGATTCAAAGTCTCATTTGAATCCTTATACGCATCTTTCTCAATTGTATAGTGCGTGCAAGAGTTTGAATGAGGTTTCCCAGCCCCAAAAAACTCAATTCCACCATGTTTGTGATCGTGTAGAATTTCAGATTCGGGATAAAGTCTAAACCGCATCCTGCACAATTCTCTGAGTTCGATGGATATTTTCTTTAGTTCAAGTAATCCATCATCAACAATACTGAATACATCGATTGAGGTTGTTTCCAATAAACTGCCTGCATCTAATTTGGCGTTAAGAACCTTCAATAATTCCTTACCGAATTTAGCGCCCTCGTCACCATGCAGATCGCACGAAGTACTGCTTGTTGCTGATAGGCATAACTGTTCCAGATGATGACCAAATTCTTCGAGCAACATGCCTGCAAGTTTAATTCCATCTCTTGTATTTGACAATGCTGAAAGAACGATGCTATGCGAGAGTAAAATTTCCCCATTTTCAGCGTGGTAACCGCCCAAATGTCCGAATAGTTGACTTTTTGGAACAATGACCATTTTTGGAATATATGAGTTGTCATTTGTAGTTGCAGCGGAAATTATGTTGGAAATTAGATTTTGAACGTTCGAGTCAGTTGAAAAATTTGAACCAAATGAAGTCCCGACTACAGATAAAAGATCGGATTGTCCAGTTAGTACAAGAATTTGATTAATCAAATCAGATTGGTAGTATTTGTGGTGATTCAGTAGCAGGCCACCATTTGATTGAATTAATACCATGTACTTACCACCTCAAATCCCCAAATTTTTCAGTACATTCACAGCATCTTCCCACAAGCTATCTGTAAAATCAAATTGTGTTGTTGGATCAGGTGCTCCAACACCAATAATTGATTGAATGAAAGAATTGCTACTTAAGTTGCGTAAAGGA
>JAPOHM010000055.1 GCA_029979405.1 Methanobacteriota archaeon | reverse complement strand
CTCCGTCACCATCTAAATCGTTCTCACAAGCATCACCGATTCCATCCCCATCCAAATCAGATTGGTCATCTGCAATCGATGGGCACTTGTCGAGCTGGTCAACATAACCGTCATTATCTGAATCTAAATCTTCACATCCGTCCTGATTTTCGTCATTTTCTAAGGTAGAAACCCATCCAACAGGACCCTCTGGGCACACATCATAAACATCGAGTATGCCATCACTGTCGTCATCATCATCCTCAGTTGTATCCCTACAACCGTCTCCATCATGATCGGTATTTGGTGCTGAATTCCAGTCGGTTTCCCCCGGATTGCAATCATCATATGCATCTACTACTCCGTCTCCATCGTCGTCATCGTCACATTCATCTCCGTACATGTCTCCGTCCGTGTCGATTTGTTCGGGGTTTGAGATTCGTGGACAATTATCGATACCGTCCGTTAGTCCATCTTCGTCATAATCTCTTGCATAATTCATCAATCCAACATCGAATTCACCATTGGTCGCCAAAGTATAATTGAATGATTCTACCTCTCCATTGAATATAAATCCGGCTACTGGTGTTTCGTTTTGTCCGAGCGATAAAGAGACTGGGAAATCATCTCCTTGACTACCTATTGATAATGCCCAAACCCACTCCATCTGTGAATCCAACTGGCCTATGAAGACATCTCTTTTTATCCAGTTATTATCCACTTCAGAAAGAACATCAACTCCAAGTGTAAGGGTACTTGTATGAGTGCCAATTACTAGAATTTCATTCCTATCATCTACTAAAATTCCTTCAATTGACTCCCAACCGCCATTTCCAAAATTACTAACATTGATCCACAAACCATTCGAATTTAATTTGCCGATGAACATGTCCCACCAACCATTAGATGTGACATTAATGAAACCAAATTGTGATTCGCCTTCAAACTGCCCAGTTACGTAGACTGAGCCTTCGCTGTCAACTGCACAATCCGTACTCCAGTCATCTCCAGTACTCCCTGCATATTCTCTCCAAGTGAAATTGCCATATCCATCTAACTGGGCTACAAAAATGTCGCTACCGCCATTGGAAATCTGGGCGTCAACAATATCTACTGTGTCCAAAAATGTTCCAACAACGTGCACGTATCCAGCGGGAGAATAACACAATCCGCCAAATGGCTCTATACCTTCAGGGCTATTGATTTGATTAGCCCAGCCTAAGTTTCCGTTTTGATCATATGTAACAATACCGAGTGCGTAATTTTGACCACCGAATATAATCTCATCTTCTATAAACAAATCTTCTTTGAAAAGTATTGATGACGTGATACTGCTTCCATCATCACTAATCGCTAAATCTAAACCTTCGATTCTCAACTCATTTGCAATTTGACGAACCCATATAGGACTGATTGTGTCATTGAAATATGTGATTCTTGCGAGGAAAACGCCACCGTCGTTAGAAATGTTATCTTTAGATAACGTGAATGCGCTTGTAAAGTTCATTTCACATTCCAATCCGGCCGTATTATGACAAAAGTGGCCTAGCAGAATAAGGTCTCCAGAAGGATGGAGGGCAATTCCATCTAATCCGTCGGTACCATTACTACCAAATCCGTAAACTGAACTCCATGTACCATTTGGTTTTGCCATTGCGAGGTAGATATCGATATCTCCTAACATATTTGTCGCACCGATTCCAAAATCATCGAATGAAATCGCAGTAGAATATGTCCCTCCGACTATTATGCTTCCATCATCAAGCACAACATGACCTGCTAATGAATCCGAATCAAAGCCTCCACCTGAAGCCAGCCAACTTTCTGATGCCGTGGCATTATTCAGTGGCAAAAATGATGCCGATAACAGGAAAGTTAGGACCAAAACAGTGACCCGTCGCATATGATGACATCTACTTCACTTTATTCAAATCTTGTATTTACTGACCATAGGTTGAATTTGTAGAATTATTTCGACCAGTTTATGCCCAAGGATATCTCCATTACATCAAGGAAGGTTATGCATTCTTCTGATGTTGAGCAGGCCTTGAGTAATTTCTGTACCCCATCAACTTGGCCAAGTTGGAATAGAAATGCCGACGCAATGGTGGCCACAAAAGCAGATTCTCTTGAAGAAGGCGACCACATCGCCACACATCAAGTAATCAAAGGCTCCCTTATTGAAGTGCGTTGGGTTGTAAAATCGATAAGAACTGGGGATAAATTTACTGAAATAATAATTGAAACGGATGGAATGAGTAGAAATGAAAGACCAATCGGAAAAGCACTTAGAAACCTAAAAACTTCGATCACATTCTTGTCAGAGGAAGATGGTGGAATTGAAATTCATTCCAGCTGTACGTTATCCTCTTTGATGATAGTTTTCGCAAATAAAATTCGCGAATATCTATCCCAGCTTTCTAATGACTTACTTGATGATTTGGAGAACTCGATTTAGCCGGTGCATCTATGGAGCCTCTCAATAACGATAAATCATGGGGGAGAATCGAAAGCGCAAGAAAGCGTCTCACGGCAACTCTCCTAAGAGTGAACTGGTCAAACGTCATTCTGAATATATTGAAAATGCGAAAATCCTTGCTCAAAATAGATTTGAAATCGACCCATTGCCAATAGGCATACCTGAAGATTTTGAAACACCAGAATCTCATTCTTTCGAATGGAAAAACAATCCTGTCCCTCTAAAGACCGAACAAAAGCTTGCAAAACTGGTCGTTCGCAAGGGCGAATTTGGTTGGTTGGATGATCAAAGAGTAGATGAGATTGGGAAATTAGTGAAAGACCTTGATATGACTCTAGACCAGGCGTTGTCTCTTCGAAGCGCTTTGTTACAGCAAAAAACTGTGTATTCCCATGGCAGATTGCAAGCGAAAGGTAAGATGATGTTGAAACTGTATAAGGAAGGGTTAGGAATAGTTCAACTCTCAAGAAGGTTTGACTTTCCACCAATGAATATTTTCAGAGTGATCTTGAAAGAGATGGGTTGGTCAAAAGCTAGAATAAAAGACACGTTAAGGACACCATCAAAATTTAAACCTAGAGAAAGAACTGAGTTTGAAGAGGCTGAGAGTGCTGACAGAGTGAGTAACGTAGACCAATCAGAAACTCACGAGAGAGCTGATATTTTCGAAGACATACTTGCGGATTGGTTTGAATCTCAAGGAGTAAGGGTTAGAAAACAATCAGAAATGGTAAAGGAACAAATGTTAGAACACGGAAGACCCGTAAATACTCCAGATTTGTTGTTTTTAGATCACGTAACTATCAACGGTGAGCCGATTGCTTGGATAGACGCAAAGCATTTCTATGGGGCAGATGTGGATTTTCAAAGAAAGAAAATCGCTAAGCAAGCAACCAGATATGTGGACGCATGGGGGCAAGGTGCATTGGTATTCAGGCATGGTTTCTGCAATAATCTACTGATACCAGGAGCCGTATTACTGGATTCAGGCCCACTCGACCTAACGGAATTGATTAGTCTCACTGAATAAATGTGTGAGCGACTCCGAATCCAAAAGAAGACATCTTTTCACCTAACTCTGTGAAATCTGTGTCTTCTCCCAAGGTACTTGGCAGCACAATGATTGAGGTCCCCAACATACAGAGATGGCAACTCATGTTTTCCTCTAAATTTTCGTAAACAACGGAATACAAATTTGCTCTCTCTGGCTCATTTAGCAGGCCTGAGTGAATTGCAAAATTATCTGCTTGTTGTAACAATAACTGCCAAATAGTTGGCTCCCAATCAAATTGTTTCAAATAATTTACAATCGATTCTCCCGCTGCTGTTATTGATTTTTTCCAGTTTTTGTCATTGATGTAGTATGAGGTGTGTTTGCTTTTTTCTAGGTCCCAAACCAGTAATGCTGGACAACCTACTGAGAATCCTCTTACCTCTCCCGGTATTGGTGGACAACCGGGAAAAGTTCTCAGAGCACACCCTCCAGCCCATAGTCCAAGTACGTCCCCCAGCCCACTGGAGTGTTCTCTCTCGATACGGTGCGCTAATCGCGCTAATTGGCCTTCATCCCCTTTGTCGAACAATTCTCCTAAGGCAAAACTAGTCGCTAAAAGTCCAGCGGCTGACATCCCGAATCCTTGTGATAAGGGCAATTGGAGGTCGATTTCAATTCTAACATTTTGTGAAATATTGAATAAGTTTCTAAACGCGTCAAGAAGATCGACATACAAACTATTCTCCAATTCTAATTGCTCCCCATGTATATCGTTGATTACGAATTGATCCTCGTTTTCAGCCAATCTAACTTGTACCAAAACTCCATGCTCAAGACAGAGTCCTGCACCTTTAGACCCTTGATTTCGTGGCAATATTGAATCTGAATGTATGGAAAATAATAGGGTTACATGACCCCCTACATGAACTGAAATTCCATCCATTATGACACCGGTAGAACAAATCAGAACATCAAAATTATGATGATTTGACTTTATGGTTTCATGCTAGAGCGATATCGATTTCTCCAGAAATCTTATCGAAGCGTGAAACTAATTCTTGGCATGCACGATTGAATATTTCTTCAGGCGCAAGAGATCCATCTGATTCGAAGGAGAATACATATTCTCCAGGAATGTCTTCCATTACAATAGCGTCTGCAAATGCTTCCTCTCTTCCAGTTCCGTATCCAACTTGATGAAGTGCCTTCTCCAAGTCGAGTACTGCATCCACATCTGTACATTCTTTATTCTTGAACATACCAGATTCAATTTTTCTTCCGGAGTTTGATTCAAGGTTTAACTCAAACAGAACCTTTGCCTTGGTTGCGTTCTTTAGAACTGCCTTTTGGCGAGGTTGGAAGGTTACTGCCGCTGCTGGACTCCACTTGGCGTGGTCTCTGCCTCTTCCGAGTGTTGCGTAAGCGTATAACTCAAGGTATTGACCCTTTGACAAAACCGTGATTGGGATTTTCTTGTGCTCGTCTTTAATTTGTAACTTAGTTTCACCGAGAACATTAAGGTCTTCAGCATAAACTGTGATTAGTTTTTCATCAGAATCAGTAGCTGGACCTTTCTTGCTTAAATGGTAAATTATCTGTGATAGGGGAGAGCCCCACTGGTCTTCAGGAACGTTTTCATTGTTAGGGTCGTCTTCTGGGAAAACGAATTCTTCTAAGAAAGTAGGAACTGGTATCATTGCTAATCTGTGAGAAAGTACTTCATCAGAAAGTACGTTAACGGATTCGATATATTCACCGCTTTCGTCTTGAGTTACACCTTGTTCAAATCGAACTTTTGTGATTGCCATTTTCGGCACATCGGCGATTATTGCTCTCCTTAGGCTGTTAACCTGAGCAGCGTTTGTATCCGACAATAGAATTCTAATTTGGTTATCTTTAGGCCATCCCTTTACAATTTCTGCTTTCACAATATCACCTCTAAATCAGACACGTCGACCACGTCGACCGCCCTTTTTCTTGGTACCATCGTGTGCGATTGGAGTTACATCTTCGATTCTTGTAACTGTCACACCCGCACGGGTTAGAGCCCTGATTGCTGCTTGTGCACCAGGCCCTGTGTTGTTGGATTTGTTTCCTCCAGGTCCTCTGTATTTCACGATGACTTGGCTAAATTCTTTCTCCTTCAGTGAATCAGCCATCCTTTCCGCTGCTCTTGTTGCAGCGAATTGCCCACCAGAATCCTTTGAGGATTTTACCACTTGTCCGCCAGAGCAGGTTGCTATTGTTTCAGCACCTGTAAGGTCGGTAGCGGTAAGTAGAACATTGTTGTAACTGGAGAAAATGTTTACGATAGCCTTGCGCATCATTCGTCACCTCCAGGAACCGTGTCTTCTGCTGAAGGGGCTTCTTCCGCTGATTCATTTACAGCGGTAGCGTCTGATTGTGAGAATTCCGGGTCGGATTCTTCATCCTCATAAGTTGCTGATTCTCTAACTCCAGCGATGGTTTGTCTAATGACGTGATTTTCATCATTTAGGTTGGAGCGTGGATGATATTGAATCATTTCTTCTTCATCCCTTGAGACAGGGTAAGATGGAATTGTAACCTTCTGGTTGCCAATGCAAATTTGTCCGTGTACTACAAGTTGTCTTGCCTGCTTCATTGAGCATGCAAATCCTTTGTAGTAAACTTGTGCTTGAAGTCTCCTGTTTAGGATGTCTTCTGCGGAAAGTGAAAGTATGTCGTCAAGAATTGCATCGCTTGTAATCAATCCTTTTCTGTACAGAGATGATAGCATAGCTTCCTTCTCTCTCAAGTAGTGGCCTTCTGAAGTGTCTACTCTACCGATCAGCTTCATCGCTTGTCTTCGCATTCTTCTTAGCGCAGACTTAGCCTTCCAAATTTCAGTCATGTTCTTTAGACCGTGATTAGCCTTAATTGCATGCTCTTCTTCAATCCTGTCGGCTTTCCATGGATGTGGTGGTGTGTCGTATTTTGGTCGAGAAAACTTTGGATGCCCCATAATCTATCCCTCAATCACTTCTTCCTCTGTACTCCGAGAGTTAATCCAAATCTTCCGTTGGAACGGCCACGCTGTCCACGTACTTTGTGTCCTCCTGCGTGTCTAATTCCTCTGTAGCACTTGATGGAACGAAGTCTTGAGATGTCGTCTTCGTGCATTAGTTTCAAGTCCTGTCCTGCAAGATGCAATTCATCTCCAGATTCCAAATCTCTTTGGCGATTTAGCATCCACAGTGGAACGTTTTGAGCATAATCATCGATTGCTTGACGTAGTTCTTCTTGTTGACCAGCATTTAGGAAACCAGCTTTCAGCGAGGGATCGAACCCTGTAATGTTACAGATGTTTACGGCAGTTCTATTTCCAATTCCCTTTACTGCAGTTAATGCAGTTCTGAGCGGTTTTAGACCGTCAATGTCAGTATCTGCCATGCGGAGCATGTAGGAAAAGTCATCTCCCAATTCCTGTTCATTTGCCATTCCATTTCACCTGAAAACGCGTACAACATGATGTCGAGCGAGTTCCCGACAAACCACCCCTATATCAAGACCGCGATTGACCATTCGCGAGACTGCGCCTCAAATCGGGGTTTTTCACACAGTCTAATCGGAGTACTATAAGCCATTCGTCATTCCAAACAAAGTAACAACATCTTATCCTCAGGTTGCTTTGCCAAAAAACCGGTGTTCCGGCCACCCGTTGCCGCCAATTGTCTGTCGAGACTCCCCTGAAGTTTTGGATGTAAGTTGGGAGAGACTGGAACCCTTATTGTTAATTTTCCAAATCCGTACTCTCTTGCCGCCTCTACTATCGCTGGGATTTCCTCTTCGGTTAATTCGCAATGAATTAACTTAACAATCTTACCAGAAGCCTGTACAAGCAAGTTTTCAGTATCCGTTTTAATCTCAAATTCACCAGAATGATGGAGTTGAGGTCTTCTTCCCGAAATTATGCTGTAATTCGTGTCTTGACCTGTTGTAGCATTCGATACGAAAATGTGAGCAAGCCCAGACTCTACCAACGCTGAATCTAGAATTGTTACGTAATCTCCCCTTCTCGGAAGTTTCCTTTGTTGGGTGATTTCAACATATTCCCCATCCAAGATAAGAGGTTTGATTTTGAAATCGGGCGGTATTCTAACAAATCTTCTTGAGACTCCCTTTAGCGAAATTTGGCCAATCCACAAGGAAAGTCTGTCAATTCGACCGCCTCCTCTACTTGTCCAAACCCAGGTTTTCCCTATACTTGGCCAAAACGAATCTACGATTTTTTCGACCTCTTTTCTCTGCTCATCACTCAATCTCGGAGATAAGTCGAGAAGTATCGCTGGCCCCTTTTCGGTCGTTTGAAGGCTATCTTTCCACGCAGATAACACTGAGTCAATCGATGGTTGCATTTCATTCAAACTATGCGTCCTAGAATTTCTGGGCCGAGCAGGGTCGAGGTGTAAAAGGGCGACTTTGTAACCGGTTTCGCCTTTGGTCCCGTCTGCTATAAATATTTTCGATTCAAGTAAATTTTCTCCAAAACCGTGTTTTGCAACTCGTGCTAAATTGGCGCAAGCCGCGTTCGCCGTTTCGTCATGTAGCTCTATTCCAACCCCCTTTCTACTCAGCATTGCACAATATGCGGATAGTTGTATCCCACTCCCACATGCAGGGTCGAGAATTATTCCATCTGGAAGACCTATTTTTCTAATCATTTTTGCTCTTTCAGTCGCAACCTGCCATGGTGTAGCCAACGGCTTAGCTCCTTCTGCAAATTGAAACTCAAGTCCTTTAGGAGCAGATGAGTCTTGAACTGTATTAGTTGTCAAAATTGCCTCTTTAGGATTCAATTCCAAAAAATCACCCTGAGATGTCGGTTCTGCTAAGTAGACTTTCGAAGCGAATTCCTTCAGATTCAAATGCTTCTTTGCCTCCTTCTTCCCTATCTAAAATACTGATGACTGCAACTACCTTACAATCTGTTTCTGATTCGATTTTTTTCACAGCCTGTAT
>JAPOHM010000220.1 GCA_029979405.1 Methanobacteriota archaeon | reverse complement strand
GCTATATCTGGGTAAGCGTGGATACTAACGGCTGATACCTCTAACTCCTTGTTCATTGCACGGTGATTTAGAGTTTCGATGTCTTGTAATTCATGTACGAATTTGTACCCAGGAGTTGGAAATGCATTTGTTGTCATCGCATAGAACATGAAGGCATCATCAGGGTCTGGTGAATGACCAATTCTGACTATAACATTGCCATCTTCATCTATCGGTAATTCGGCTGCCATGTCTGCGCCGAGCCATACCCCTTTCAAAAGACCACCGAAGCCGAATTGAGTTCAAAATAACACACATTGAAGAGAGGGACATCGCTGCAGCCGCAAACCATGGTGGTAGAACTAAGCCGTGCGAATGATACAGAGCACCCATCGCAATCGGCAAGGCAAGCATATTGTAACCAAATGCCCAAACAAGGTTTTGACGTATATTTCTCCTAGTTTTACCAGCTAGATCCAGTGCGTCTATAGTTGTCATCAAACCGTCACGAGTCAGGACAATGTCGCTGGAAATGTCTGCAACACCAGTTGCTGAGGAGACAGCAATTCCAAGGTCAGATGCAGCTAGGGCAGCAGAATCATTGATTCCATCCCCGACCATAGCTACGTTAGAGAGACTTTGAATCAATTCCAATTTGTCTTCTGGTGTTTGGTTACTTCTAGCATCGGTTATGTTCAATTCCTCAGCAACCCTTGAAACCTCTGTTTCATTATCGCCACTAGATAGTATCACAGAATCCAAAAATCTCAAAGCTTCTGATGCATCATTTCTTATGTTATCCTTAACTTG
Organism: Methanobacteriota archaeon; assembly: GCA_029979405.1. The sequence goes on along the minus strand of JAPOHM010000220.1, from coordinate 1,463 downwards.
TATTTTCCCGAGTAAGAAATCGCCTTGTTTGACTTCTATCCCATCTTGGCCTTTACCTACCGAGTAAAATTTGCCATTGATTATTCCTTTAACACCCCAACCAGGAATTGTCGTTACTTCACTTGCTTCATAGGTATCAGAACACGATTTGACTATTGCCGTTGCTATAGGATGATTTGTATGAGCTTCCAACGATGCTGCGATTTTCAGGCATTCCTCGTTATCTGCAACAACTTCAAAATCACCGGTGGTAAGTGTTCCAGTTTTATCAAAAACCACCACCTCAATCTTAGATGCTGCTTCTAGTGCTCTATGCCCTTTCATTAATATGCCATTTTTTGCACCCACGCTTGTTCCTACAAACAGCGCTATTGGTGTTGCAAGACCCATGGCACATGGGCAAGCAATTATCATAACAGTAATCGCCATTTGTAAAGAGGCTTCAGTCCCCATTGTAGGTCGCCAAATTAGGAATGTTGAAACTGCCAAAATGATGACCAACGGTACAAATATTCGAGCAATTTTGTCAACTGTTCTCTCAATTTCTGCTTTTTGTGATTGTGATTTGTCAACTAACCTAATTACCTCATCAATTCTGCTAGAGCCGCTATTAGTTTCCGCTCTGATAACAATGCTACCTTCAACTACTGTACTGCCTGCCCATACTGGATCTCCAGTCGAAACAGAAACTGGCATATTCTCGCCGGTAATTACTGACTGTTCTACGTCGGTTTTTCCGCTTAGTACAGTACCATCAACAGGAACGACCATTCCTGCACTTAGTGATAATTCATCACCAATTTCGATGTTGCCAACACTGACCATCGAAGAAAGTTCAGCAAATGAGGAGGTTGCTGAAATCCTCGCTAAGGATTCCAGACTATCGCCAAAACCAACAAACGCGATAACAATAAATGTGGCCTCCCACATTGCTTGCTCTAAATTAGTCAAAGACCATAACAATGCGCAACAAAAGGCGATTAGGACAAGAGTATACATATTAACTCCGTACTTTATAGATTTGAATCCCTTTTGTAATACCTTCCAGTTTAAACTCAAAACAACGCACATTGAAAAAAATCCAAACAAGGCTTGGTCGTTTTCAGCAGTCATAATGTAATACATCGCGAATAGAGAGTATATCAAAGAAATCGAAGAAATTTTAATTTCACGCTTAGATGTTTCATTTTCAGATATCCACTTTTCAAAATAATTAGTTGGCATAGATGCTTTGTAGCCTGAATTGTTTACAGCAGCGATTACAGTTTCCACGTCAACAGTGCCACTAAAATTCGCTGAACCTCTTGCAAGGTTGACTGCAACATTGCTTATTCCATCCAATTCTAAGATTACCGATTCAACCCTGCTGACGCAAACAGCACATGTCATGCCGTCGACGTCAATGCTCGCCATGATGAACTCCAGTGGTCACAACCATTTCAAGTGAAGGGTATATTGAAATC
>JAPOHM010000106.1 GCA_029979405.1 Methanobacteriota archaeon | reverse complement strand
TTGGGTGTGATGTATGTGCTTCTAATGAAGCAGCAATTCTCAGAGCTTCTGTCGAATCATATTCAATCTTCAATATACCTTTCGTGATTGTACCAGTTTTGTCGATTACAATATTTTCAATGTTTGACCCAGCTTCAATTGCCTTGTGCCCTTTCATCAAAATCCCATGCTTCGCTCCAGTAGAACTGGAAACGAATAGCGAAATGGGTGTTGCTAATCCCATGGCACACGGGCATGCAATCACTAGTACGGAGACAGCGACTTTCATCGACATTCCTTCATCGAACCAAATAACAGCACTAACCAAAGATAGCAGTATCACAATCGGCACAAAAATAGATGCAATTTTGTCGACCGTTCTTTCTATAGAAGCTTTTTCTGATTGTGCCTTTTCTACTAATCTTACTACTTCGTCAACTCTGCTTGAACCTGAATTAGTTGTAGCTTGTATAGTGATTGATGAATCTATGCAAATTGAACCAGCCCATACGTTATCACCAACAACCACGTCAACAGGTAGTGATTCACCAGTGATAGCGGCCTGGTCAATTTGTGCTCTTCCTTTGGTCACATTTCCATCTACTGGGATTATTGAACCAGCTGCAACCAGTATTTCATCTCCTATCGAATGATTGCCTGTCATGCGTTGAGATGCTAAATCTGCAAAAGAATTAGTCGCCTTCAACCTTGCACTCAATTCAATGGCATCTCCGAAATTAACGAATGCTATTACAATGTAAGTCGCTTCCCACATCGCATCATCAGTATTCATGACTGACCAAATTAATGAAGCAAAGAATGCCAAAAATACGAGAGTATACATATTAGCCCCCGATTTAAGCGATTTCAATCCCTTTAGCAGTACTTTGTACCCGCCAAAAGATAGCGTAACCGCCAACCCGATCAGATGGAATTTTTCATTTCCCCCAGTCATTACATAGGACATAATAGCCAATGAAACGATTAGAGCAGGTATAGAAGTCTTCAGAGCATTGCTCACTTCATTTTGCATTTTGGTTATTTTTTCAACAAAATCTACAGGTCTTGAAGCAATATATCCTGATTTAATTACTGAATTGATAACCTCGTCTGTTGAAACATCACCGTTGAACTCTGCAGTTCCGAGTGGAAGATTAACTGCGGCCGAAACAACTCCCTCAACGGATAGAATAGCTTTCTCAACGTGACTAACACAAACAGCGCAAGTCATTCCGTCGACGTCTATTCTCGTCACAAACTCCCCAATAGGTGCTTACTTTTCAATCCAAAGGATGATTGTCGAAAGCACATTTCAGTGTAGAAATCGCTCTGTCTGTGAATCCTAACCCATGCGATGCCCTCATATACGAAATGTAAGTCGGCGACTTGATAACCATGAAGCGAGGTTCCAGAGCGTGGAAGAAATCTGGCAATCAACGATGGAAGTGGCGCAAGAAAAAGCTACGACGTCGAAAGCGTGCTCGCCGACAGGCAAAGCAGTGATTTGTGGTTACAGGGGAGTATAGTATAACCTGGTAGTATAGCTGGCTCCAGTTGCACGGGAATGACGAGAGGTGAAGGTCTGAAATTGTGATGAGCAACTGGAAGACCGACCCGACGCATCCCGCCACCAGCCGTACACACATTGCTTAAGTGGCGGATCAGAAGATACCAGCCGGTCGGGGTTCAAATCCCTGTGCTCCCACCATTCTTTTCAGTACGGTATCAAGTAACCAATATATTCATTCATGAGGATTACATCAAGTAAACAGGTGAGTCGATGCGTGCAATGTTCCCTTTCATATGTCTAGCATTATTCATGCTACCTTTAACAGGTTCAATTGCAACCGATGTAAATGAAGAAAGCAACTGGTCAAAATCAATACCTGATATGACTCCAATTGTCTCCCAAGCGACCGATTGGTGGGAAAGAACATCAATGGATTCCAATAGAAACGGCATTTTCGATTCACTCGAATCACTTGAAGGGCCGGTGGGAATAGGAATTTCCTATTCACGAGATGTCACAGACTCAGATACGGAACTTCTGATGTCGATGGGATATGAAATTAGAGACGTAATAGAGTCAGTGGATGCAGTCCTTCTTGGAGTAATCGATTCTTCAAAAATTTGGGAATTATCTGAAATTGATGGAGTGATTATGGTCGAAAGATACGGCCAAGTAGTTCTTTTTGGTGATGTCCAAACGCCAAACATCAAAGCAGAACCGTCCGAAGTCTATCCTCACGCTGCTTGGAATCATACTCCTTTGAAAGGGGCTGGAATCAATATTGCTATGGTAGATACAGGGACTGATAATGAGCATCCTGGATTGGTTGGTAAATTCGTCGCTGGCTATGATGCGGTTTGTTACATGCACAGCGACCCTACTTGTATTGCAGCAGGGGGTAGAGAAACAGATGGTTCTTTTGACCCAGACGATGGAAATCAACACGGGACTGCATGTATGGGGATGGCTGCTGCTACCGGTTTAGATGCAAACGGAGAGCAGACGGGATATGAGGGGAGCGCTCCAAATTCAAGTTTGATTGATGTAAGAATTGGAACTGATGCAGGAGCTGGTCCGTTCGAAAATTATCTTCTATCACAAGAATTCTATGAATCAGCAATGAACGGTCTGCAGTGGATTATCGATAACAAAGATACACCTTGGCCAGGTGTGGATGAAAGTCTCTATGGAATTGACATTATTTCGCTTTCTTGGGGTATCACCAGTCATGAAAATGGTGGTAGTGATGGGGAAGATATGCATTCTCGAATTTTGGATGAAGCCACTTTGGCAGGAATTGCTGTAAGTGTAGCTGCCGGAAATGACGGCCCAGACAATGACGGACTTTCCGGCATGGGCTCTTCTTCACTTTCGATAACAGTGGGTGCTACTGACGATAAGAACACTATCGAAAGGGATGATGACGACATTGCATCATACTCTAGCAGAGGTCCGCGAAGGGATAACGGAGATTCAGACCCAACTAATGAGATGAAGCCTGATGTTACTGCTCCCGGAACAAACATCGTCCAGGCAGAAGCCTGTGTAACATCAGGTGGTTGCAATAATTTCTTTGGCGGAGACGCTTCACAGAATGGTTACACTGGAAGAGGTTCTGGAACATCATATGCAACTCCAGCGGTAACCGGAGTCATCGCTTTGATGATGGAGGTTAACAGCGAGTTAAACCCGCTTGCAATCAGAGAAATTTTGCGTTCAACCTCAACTCGCATGGGTGAGGCATCAATGCCAGATATTGACCCTCATTGGAACAAAGATTTTGGTTGGGGATTAGTCGATGGACATGACGCTGTCTGGACTGCAAAATATCTCAATGACACAGGCTTAACTACCTCTGACATGAATTTGGATTTGCAAGTACATATCGAAAACATATCCAATTCTGGAACTATCAATACCTACACTGGAATTGCTTGGAGCAGGGGGGAGGTTATGGAGAGAATTGAATATTCAACCGATGGAGGAGAAACTTGGAAAGAAGTCTCCTACGAGACAGTGAATGGAACATTAAGTCAATACGAAACATTCTCCTTCCAATTCAGCGTTAACACAAACTATCTACAAAGCGGATACAACATGATTATTGTAAGGGGAATAGGTGAATCTGGTCAATCCTCAATGATCTCATGGGATTCGGTTGTCGGAGGGGGCAATTCTGAGATTATGTCATCCGCCGATTCATTTGGAAGAATAGCTTTCATAGGAATTGTTGGTTTTGCGATACTTATCTTTGGAGCATGGGTGGCTTTGGGACAGAAGGATGAAGACAATATTTTCGTAGCAAAAGAATCCGAACCTACCGAATCAATCGATGACGCGCCAATTGAAGCAGAATTGATTGAAGATAGTGACAACTTACCTTCATCTTGAAAAATAATCAAGCGGAGGGTGTGGCATGCGTGATTTTTCTGATAGAGCATTAGCGATTCAGCCCACTGGTGTCAGAAAAATGTTCGATATGGCTGGGGATGACGTAATTTCATTTGGATTAGGTGAACCTGATTTTCAACCTCCTGAGATTGCAATCGAAGCAATGTTCCAGGCGATGAAGGACGGTCACAACAAGTACACCACAACAGCAGGATTGCCTGCTCTAAGGAAAAGAATTTCAGAGTCTTGGCATCATCTCTGCCCTACACTCGATGAATCAAATGTATGTATGACTATGAGCGGAACGAATGCGCTACTGAACATATTTGCTGCTCTCGTAAATCCCGGCAAAAACGTTCTTCTTCCAGAACCCTATTTCCCACTTTATGGGCCTGACGTTAAATTGTGGGGTGGTGAGACAAAGTACTATGAGTGTTTGTTTGAAAATGAATTTGTTCCAACAATCGAACATCTTGAGAGCCTTGTAGATAACGACACGGTTGCAATTTTGTACAACTTTCCATCAAACCCAACAGGCGCTACGATTTCTATAGAACAAAGAGATGAATTGCTAAGTTTCGCTCAAAAACACGATCTGTGGATAATAACGGACGAGGTATATGATAGGATAGTTTTCGATGGGGAACACGTATCATTTGTGGGTACTGATGATGAGAGAGTAATACTGATTAATTCATTTTCCAAAACTTTTGCAATGACTGGCTGGAGAATAGGCTACATTTTATCCGCAAATAATGAAGCAATGCAACAAATGACCAAACTACAATATTACATCACAGCGTGTTCCAATGATGCTATGCAATATGCTGTTCTAGAAGCGTTCAATAGTGCAAATGACTACCCAGATGAAATGTGTAGAGAATTTAAAGCTCGAAGAGATTTAATTTGTGAAAGATTGAACGCAATTCCTGGTATTGAATGCCACGTTCCCCAGGGCGCCTTCTATGTATTTCCAAAGGTTGACATTCCCGGAATGAACAGCCAAGAAGTCGCTATTGAACTACTCAAGGGAGGCGTGTTATGTTCGCCCGGAAGTGCTTTCGGACCATCTGGTGAAGGGCATCTAAGGTTTGCATACACTATTTCTCGTGAAGATATATCCCGTGGAATGGATAAGGTTGAATCTGTTGTAAAACAACTCCGTGGCGATTGAAATGTGGGGCATAGTCTCGAATTTTCTATTCGGGGCAGTTTTTGCTCACTTGATTACTCGCATCCCCTTCCTAACCTTTCCAAGAATCAAATCATGGAATGAACAATTCCCCCCTCATCCTGAGCCAATATTTGTAGACGCACATCTAATACAGAGGGTTCTTCACATGAGACTGTTTTACTGGTTAGCACTCGTTTTTTCATTGATACCGCTGTTTTTTGGTTGGTTTAGTTTGAGATACGGTTCCGCATCTCTTGGATTTGGCATGTGGTCAGTATCATGTTGGTTAATACTTACAAGGGCGACTGCATTTATCTCTAAGGAGTATGCTCCTTGGACCAAAGACAT
>JAPOHM010000156.1 GCA_029979405.1 Methanobacteriota archaeon | reverse complement strand
GTTCAAGCATAGCAAGACTTTGTGGTCAGGGTGTGTATATTCACAGTGGACCAGAGCAATCGGTAGCTTCGACTAAGGCTTTTACGAACATGGTGGCAGCACTTACTCTATTTGCAATAAGAATTGGTAGGACTCGCTCTTTCTCAAGGGAAAGAGGACAAAATATTGTCAAAAACTTTGAGAATATTCCCAACTTGATGGAATCATACTTGGCAAATCAAGGCCCCATAAATGAAGCAGTAGAATTGCTAAAAGATGCCAAAAGTGTACTATTTTTGGGTAGGGGGCACTCTTCCGCAGTAGCGAGTGAAGGTGCGTTGAAACTTATGGAAATAGCTTACATTCCGTGTCTCGCATATCCTTCCGGGGAAATGAAGCACGGTCCAATCGCATTATTGGAGGAAGGAAGCCCTGTAGTTGTGATTGCTCCAAACGACAAACATAGAGACAAGACGATGTCCTCTGTTCATGAATGTAAGGCTAGAGGAGCGAAAATTATTCTAATACACACCGAAGGTGATGAGATAGCATCTGAAGCAGATGTTTCAATTCCAATACCGAGTTGTGACCCGTTACTTTCACCATTACTCACTGTGATTCCAACGCAGTTGATTGCTTATGAGACAGCACTATCAAAAGGGTGCGACGTCGATAGGCCTCGAAATCTTGCAAAGTCAGTGACCGTTGAGTAATCATTTAACACTGAATCTTTGGTCTGAAGGATTCCAAATAATAGGCGAGTAACCAAGCCTGTGGTGAGTATGTCTCATTTTGATGACTCCAAGTTTTCTCGTAATATCGTCACCTATTCTTTCCATAGTAAGGTGCATTACTCCATCAGAGAGGTAATCTTCAACCCCATATTCTCCGAATTGTTTGTGATCCTCACCAGTCATTTCACAGATAAAGAAGGAAGTAAGTTCTAATCTTCTACAGGCTTCGAATAATCTGAAAATTTCGTCTCGAGGATTCTCCATTTTTGTAAGAGTGAAAAATGCGCCAAGTGAGTCGAAAACTAGCAATTCGAATCCAATCGACTGTCTGTAAGATGTTAACTGTTTGATTAGTTGCCCCATCCAATCGACTCTGTTACTCATTCCTTGTTCATCAAGCTGTACACGTAAATCCGATAGATCAATGATTGCGATTCTGTTTCTAACTCTTGGGTCGTCGACATTCATTCCCATGTTTGACATGTGTGACCTAAGTGAATCCTTTCCTTGTTCAAGAGTTACGTATATTCCGCTTGTCTCACCGTATAGAACAGCATTGTATAGGAGTGAGAAAGTAACTGAGGATTTCATTGCACCAGACTGCCCTGCGACAATACATATGTGTCCTTGTGGAATTCCTCCTTGCATATTTTCATCTAATCCGTCAATATGTGTTGGAATTCTTTCAATCTCGGCCATAATGTCCCCTCGTGTGTACGTAATAGCGATGTACTCTTCAAGGTGACCCTTATTTCAATTAACATGGGGATTTGGCTAGCGAGTGCTTCAGAGCGACGTTCCCAAATTATCCATGATATGTTTGGTCAAGTCACTGTAAAGGGTTTAGAAGGTATTGATGAGACCCCTCCGTTCGGATTGGTTTCTCATCAGGTTTTAGAAATCTGCAAAAGAAAGGCGAATGCAATTGGGGTCGAGCACGGATATCAATTTGTTTTAGTTGCGGATACCATGATAGAAGACCCTGATGACTTTAATTCGTCCTTGGGTAAAGCACACGATGAATTTGAAGCGACTTCTATGCTTTTGCGACTATCAGGGCGGAGGCACAAAGTTTGGTCAGCAACAGGTGTTCAGGTTGCAGGGGATTGGACTTTTTTCATCGAATACGCAATAGTAGAATTCCAAGAGTTAAATTCAGATGATATTGAATTATTGATTAAGTCAAATTCATGGGTTGGAAAAGCCGGATCATATGACTTGGCAGGCATGGCTTCAAAACATGCAAAATTAATTGATGGAGATGAACTAACAGTTCTGGGTTTTGCTCCAAGCGCCCTTCGATTGATTGGCTTAGAGTAGAAGAGGAGCTAGCCCCAAATCATTCTTCGAGACGTCCATCGTAACATCTATTCCAGGTACAAGGAGAAGCTTATCCTCTTCATCCAGGGCAAATATAGCAATTCCAAGTTCTGCTCCCATTTGTTGTAGTATTCTACGACAAGCATTTGTTTGTGTTTCCATGTGAATCAGTGGATTCAAATCAACAATTATTGTGTCGCCTCTTCTAATCCTACCCTCTATTTCTCTTATCGGTAGCCTATGCATTTTGTTTGGTCGTACGTATCTCAAAGCCCTATCAGGGAATCCGGTTTCTTCGGATTCATAGTTCGATAAGTCATGGAATGCTATTCCGTCTGGCGTTACCAAGCCATTCCAATTTGGTGGTAAATCAGGTATTTGTCTTACAGGCGCGGGAATAGGTATCTCTTCTACGGAATCTGAATCTTCGGTATTATTGTGTGAAACCAAGGTCAATTGTTGTCCTTGTTGAGGCTCAGCCTCTTTCTTTTTCTTTTTCGGTGCTGGTTCAGAACTTACCGTCCCTTCCGGGTCGGGGAATCCAAAAAATTGCCAAAGTGTTCCCATCTTTTTTCACTCTCACAAGTCTAAGTCATCTAACAAATCTGCTAGGGCTTGTGAGGCAGGAGTAGGTGGGGGTTCTTGAACCATCGTCCTTGGAAGGGAATCAAGACTCAATTCTGCTGGTTGTTGGTTGTACACGGGTTGTTGTACTGCTGGTTGCGAATATTGTTGCACTGGTTGAGGCTGATATTCCATAGGATTGACTGGGGGCGCTACTTGTTGAACAGGTGCTGGTTGAGGGTTCTGTTGTAGATATTGCTCTCCATAATATTGCCACTGTTCCATAGTCCATCCTGGAGGAAGTCCCGTAGAAGGAATTGGTGGCCCTTCTCCGAAGGAACCTGGTTGAGGAGGACTTACCGGAGCTTCAACTTGTGGCTGAATTACGCTATCCCAAATTGCGGTATCGCTCTTTGAATAATCATCATCGCTTCCTCTTCTTCTTAGGGCCAACATGACTAACAAAATGATGATTACAAAGCCCATCCCGTAGCCAATTGCAGTTGAACTTTGCAGGCCAAACAAGCTTTCTGTTGGTTTTGCTTTAACCTCTATCTGTACTGAAGCAGTGCTTGATTTACCATCATCGTCAGTTACGGTTAGGTTGACTGAATAGGTTCCGGGTGTATCAAATTTTATTGTGTAATTTAAGCCGAAGCCGTCCTGTGTTGCACCTACTGTTGCAGGGTCATCCCAAATGTACACCAATTTGCCTTTATCAGTTAGGGTGTCGCTAGAATCAACACCGCTGAAGGTTAACGAATCTCCCTCAGTGATCTCTAAGTTTCCATCGATTACTGTTATGCTTGCTAAAGGTGGCCTATTTACAACATTTACATCGATTGAAAACATGTCAGTTTCATTGTCGTCATCCCATACGATAGCAGTAATGGTTTTGACCCCACTAATTGTCCACGAGAATGCAAATTCCTGACCTTCAATATCACAATCGTCAATTAAAATTCCATTATCATCTGAGTCAATTGTGCTGTAAATGTCCCAGCAGAATCTGAGGTCTTCTTCATCAGCAAAATCGACTGCAGTAGAATTCAGGTACAAGGTTTCATCCTCAAATAGCGATTGTTGTGCAGGAAGAACGCCCAAGTCTGGAGCGATATTGTCGACTCTTACATATCCAAGTACTTCTTCACTACTGACGCCGTCATCGTCAGTCGCTACTACTCTGATGGTCTTCAGACCCGATGTCGGCCAAGATACCGATATTTCAGAATCAGGTCCAAAAGTAGTTTCAGTCCAGTTGAGGTCTTCAATATCAGGCTGCCAGGAAATAATCAGGTCATCTACATCTGAAATTGTGTCGTCTCCTGTTATCGATAATT
>JAPOHM010000053.1 GCA_029979405.1 Methanobacteriota archaeon | reverse complement strand
TTCTTGAAAAATCTCTTGCCGAATTTTTTTCTGAAGTAAATATATGCAACTGGTAGAGTAAAAATCTTCAGTAATCCGCTATCCAGTGAGCGTTTAGGGTTCAAAATAGCGGATATTGTCATATGGATAATAGGATACAGAATTAGAAGTATAATCGGCGAAAAGCAGATTCCAAGCACAATGAAAAATCCATCATCTACGATGATTTGAAAGGAGGATTCCGTACTCATAATGAATACATCTTTTCCCTCAAGTGTTGAATCAAAGATTTCCATCAACTCACGCGATAAGTCTATCAAGAATAAGACTATTCACTTTTGAGATGTTTTAGGCTACTAAGATTGACAAGATGGACAATAGTCAAGCCTTCTTCCGCCGGGTCTAGTATGAATGATTAGGTCACCACACTGGTGGCAAGGGCGCTCATTTCGAGTGAAAACCCAATGCCTTGACCAACCTCTTGATTCTCCTTGGTCACGTAGTTTTTGATATAATTCAAGGTCAACAGTGATTCCAGGAACCTCGTAGGACTGTTTTGCTAAGAACAGAGTCTGCTTGACCAGTTCCCTTTTCTCAGTAGCGTCTAGAGATCCAACTGTACGTTCTGGATGAATTCCTGCAGTGAATAATATTTCACTGCGAAGATAATTTCCAACCCCTGAAAAAAATCCCTGGTCGAGTAATAATGTCTTGAGTTTTCGTCTCTGAAATTTTCCAAGATTTAGATGGTTAAGCATTTGCTCATGCGTTGTTTCAGAATTGACGATGTCAGGTCCTAATTTCATTAGGTAAGGATGCCCATTAAGTTCCCATTCCTCCAAGAATAGAATGTCTGTTGCCGACCACAAACGGCATGTGTGTTTTTCAGTAGAGTAAGCTATCCTCAGACTTCTATTCCACTTTCTTGGTGCAGTTTTACGCAAATTTACAGTCCATCTACCATAGAGTTGGTTGTGGCTGTAAATCACTATATCATCAAAATAAATCAGCAAGGCTTTTCCTTGTGCTTCAACTTTGTTTACGGTTTTTCCTACCAATCTGGTTTGCCAACTTTCAAATTGAGGAAGAGTAATTTGGATTTCTTCGATAATCTTGCCTTCTAACGCCTTACGAACCTTATCAGCCGCTCGATGAATCTCAGGGCCTTCGGGCATATCTAACAAAGAATGTCAATAGATTATGAATGTCTGTTATTCAATTAATCAAAATAATCCAATATTCATGGCGTGAATAATTGTATCTGCAAGTACCCAAAGTGCTACAGGTATCATCGCCCATCCCAATGCTTCAGCAAATGGTCCGGAACCAAAAGAACCGAACGCCCTCGATAGAGGGCCTCCCCATGAAGCGATGAATCTGATACAAAGGGTCAAAATTCCGGCTACTAATGTGTACATGATTAAGAATAATATTCCGATCACAAAGTTCAGTCCTCCAGTTAGAATTACTGCTGCAACTCCTTGTGCAAGCAATGCAGGATTTGCAAACCAGATGAACCATCCCATCCAGAATCCAATTAGTAAATCACGTTCCACATCTTCAATTTCTCTCCAATTTCTAAAATGTTTTGAGTATCTACTATGAAGAAGGTTAGCCATCAAAGAAATTTCCTTCGGTGTTCCGATTAGAGCGGCTCTTATTGCGGCTGAAATGAACCACACTACGAGAGCGATATCGAACCATGTTCTGACATCATTATCAACTGGAGCAAACGCCAGAATAAAACTGGTAATATTGACAAGAAGGAATCCTAAACCTCCGGCTATTGCTATACTTCCCCAGAGAGATCCAGGCATAAGAGGCTCCTCCGGCCTTTCTACAGACTTTCTTGGTAGTGCAACAAGTAACATTGCTAATCCTGGTCCCCAGAGTAATCCGAGAATAGACCAGACTGATTGTTGACCTCCGAAGCCAATATCCTCAACCGCTTCTATTAGGTCTTCAGAACTTGCAGAACCGGCTGAAGAGTAGGTTATGTGTCCTGATTTGTCAATTATTACAATGGAATCTGCAACTCCATGGGGCATTCTCTTTGCAAACCTACTCTCGCCGTCATCCATCAATACGGGCCAGGATGAATTTGTAATTACTGCAATAGTTTCCAAGTCATCTAACCTTGTATTTTCTCCAGTTACAATTTGAACCGCACTAACCGAACCATCTAATCGGTCGACTGCATTTTGGATTTGGTTAGACTGGTCAACTGCATTAATTGAGGCGGGGAGAGTAATGCCGATAATTACGGCATCTTTTCCATCTAGTAGGTCATCAAGAGAAACCGATTTATTTCCAAGTTGTTGGAGTATAAAGGATGGAGCCCTTGCGTCATCTTCAACGATTTGTTCTCCACCTAAGTCAGGAATATTAGCCGCCATTGGTAGCATTAGAAGAGCAAAAATCACCAATGCTCCTAACATTGGAAGAGGCAATAGAATTCCCTGTCTAATCAAGTAATACAGGTATGCAATAACCGCTAAGAAGCCTGAAATTGATAACCAGAGGAAGGACGACGCAAATGGTTCCTCCTCTCCCGGTACTTCGAATCTAATTATGCCTTCATGGTCACATGGTGAATTCAGATTCTGACTATCGACAGTTTTCAGACAAACGATTAGAACATTGTCTCCTTCAGGAAGGGGTACTCTTCCCGTGAATACCTTCGATGGCCTTCCCCAATCGTCTATTCTTTCGATGTACTCGCTTGTTGCAGTAAATCCTTCAGGCCTCATGTCTTCATCAAAAATACGTTTCTCATCAGGTGCTACTGGTCCATATATGTTCATAGAGGTATAATCTTGGTCAAGGTCAGAAAATCCCCATGGAAGTGATGCAATGAACTGGATGTGTGCGATTTTAGCATCATCAACGGTTACTTCGACTTCTGGTGCAAACAGGTCGCCTTCAAGTATGATTCCACCGCTAAAGACGCCAGTTCCTCCCCACTCGAGGTTGATATTGTATGGACAGTTTGTCGATGCTTGCATTGAATAAGAGATTACATCTCCCGGAAGTGCAGTGATATTTGCCATCTCAATTTGAGTTGACATATTGTGAGCATCTGCTGAAGATTCATATACAAATTCTTGAGCTTGTCCAAAGTATGTGTAACTTCCAATTTGTACTGTAACATCAATGTTTACGGGATTCTGAGTTCGACATTGAGCTAGAGGTAAACCAGTTCCTGCCTGTACCCATGCTGAAACATAGGTTGAGATGTTAAACGTTCCACTAAAGCCCATTTCTAGAGGTGGCAATGAAATTGGCCCTATGGATGCAGGTTGGAGCGAACGAATAATCACATTTCCCATTGAGGCTGCTTGGTAGTCTCTTGTTAAATTGACATCATTCTCAGGCCCTGATAGGTAAATCCTGTTGTTCTTATTTACATCCCACTCAACGAAGCCCGGCTCGTAAATTTCATCAGCAGCATCTGCGGGAAAAATCAGACTATGAGAGGAAGGCAAGGCCAATAGGATTAGAGAAATTATCACTATCCATTTTCCCTGCATGTATTCACCGAAGCATTTCAAGTTGATGAAACCACATCATAGATGTGGGCTTCCCAAATAAAGCCACATTATCAAAATCCCAGAGGTTATTGCTGCGGCGTTTACAGTACCCTTTGTCATCAGTCCTCTATTCTCGAGCAATGCTCCCAACAAACTGTCCACTTGACATCCAAGCCATCCAAGTAAAGCAACCATTCCGGCTAATTCAAGGTCTGGCTCTGCTACAAATGTCAGAGTTGCGATAACAATTGCACCTACAGCCGCTGCAATTTGTCCGTTAGGAGAAAACCCTCCATTTACACCGGCTTCACATTTTTTGAATGTTGTAATCATTCGAACTCTATCATCAAGGCAGCCTATTTCTGATGCGAAAGTATCAGATGCCGCAACTGCTACAGCCGCTGCAAATATCCAAATTCCGTTTTCATGGTCATCTAAGATAAATGATAGAATTGCAATTAGTCCAGGTAATCCTCCATTCGCTACAACATTCCCCCAACTTCTGTGTCCATCAATAGATTCACAAAGTCCTTTACTTGCCTTCTCATCAAACCTCCATTTAGTGGCTTTATGAGCTGTTGCTAAAAAGCCTAAAAGAATGATCAACCAAGTCCAGTGGCCTAAAGCTCCTACTATTAGTCCCAAGGCTGCAGCGGCATAAATTCCAAGTCTGTCTAAAACTTTGAATTTTTCAGATATCAAAGTGAGAATTACGACTATTCCCAAGGTAACTGCAAGGTTACCTTCGGTTAATCCCGGTTGCATTATATCAACCATAATCTCACCTTCACTTACGTGACTAACCTTTTCGGATGTAATTTGACATATATGATTTGAGTAAAAAATCAAAGAAATATACCAATTCTAAGATGGAAGGTGCTTTACCGATGATAGAATCTCTCTTCCTATGTACCATAATCCACCGATTAGCACCAATATCCACACTAAGGTTGCAATAAATCCGACTAATATGTCAAAGTCCCTGAATAGGTATGAAACAAGCCAACTGCTTCCATTCCAGAAGGAGTGACCTATAATCGCTATCGAAATTCCCTCTATCGGATTTTTTGGTAATTGCCACGTTTTTTGAACTGGCTTGTCCAACCAGTTGCTGATTGTGTTGCTCATGAATGAAGAATCCTTCTTTTCACTTACTACCATGCCAGTGTTGGAATCATATACCATCCAATTGCTTGCCTCATTTGGATTGCTTGCCAAATTCGTACCTCGCATTCTACAGAGATACCACCCTATAGAAACGCCAGAAATTCCTGTCCAAAACGCATGACCAGGAATAGACCCTATGCCTCTTACGATTGCGGTAAATGAGAAAGAAATCGCCGAGTATTCCAATGCACCAAAAGACATCAATATGTATTGTAGATTTTCAAGTAGTGCGAATCCAAGTCCAACTGAAAAACCAATTTGGAACCCTCTTTTTGGTGAATCAATTAATTTGTAGAGACTCAATACGAAGGCGGCCTTACACAATTCCTCTCCTACAGGTGCGCTCACAGCTAAAATCAGGAATTCTCCAATTGTTCCGGGGTCCATAGACTCAATTCCAATAAAAACCAAGAATAGTGGGAAAAGTAAGGAATTAATTACAATAGCAGGTAAGGTGGATAACATTCCTGCTATTAGCATGCTTTCTCCATCCCTTCGCTTCGTAATTAACTGAAAATGTCTGTTTGAGAATGACCACCAAGCATGAACGGGCAAAGAAAACCCAAGAAGCCATGCTGGTATTCCTACAAAGAATGCCAGCAGGACCCACAATGGATCTTCAAAAATCATCATCGGTAAAAGACCACAAAAAGAGATTGTGATAGTAATTCCAAAAATCAACCAAATCGAAGAACTTCGTGGCATTTCAAGTGGTGGTGAATCAATAATCAAGTGATGAGAAAACCTTGTTGGAACCGGTGTGTTCAGAACTCTTGAGTTAGGCAGTCTATGCGATGTATTTCCCGACGGGTCTGGGACTGCAAGTATGATGTGGGTCAATTTCGGTCTTCTGATATATCCAAAAACCGCAAGCAAAGGAACTAAACAAAACATCGAGAAAATTGCCGTAAATGCGTCCCCTATGAAAAACCCGAAGACAACCCCAACGAATGCTTGTGCTATGATATACAATAGGATAACAACTCCAAGCATTTTCCAAATTATGCTCCAAGGTGAAGATTGACTTGCAATTACCAAGTCACGCGGAGGAGGTGATAGAGGTGCCACCAAGCTCTGCATGAATTGGAACAAGAGGGACTTGTTTCTCAATGTTATGTATGAAATCAGGTCCCCGCTCAGTTCGCCCATCAATCGTCACTGAAACAGCAGTCCGCTCAATCGCGCTCATCATCGCAGGGGTTTTGCCTCAATAGTTCAAGCAATGAACCATTCGGTTTTATTTCGCTCTTAATTTTTTCAAAATTCGGAGTGTAGTGCTTTCGCCTTTACTCAAATCAGGTATGGCTTTCATGTCACTGAAACTATTCCATTCTTCAAGAAGTTCATCGTTTTGATATGATTCAATAAAGTAGGGGTGAATGTAAGATGAGCGACAGACGGCTCTAGTATTCCCAAGGTCTGCTGCAACTGTATCTATTACGGCTACAAGAACCTTGTTTTTTGCAGTATCATTAGTAGCAGGTACCCAGTCTCCTTCTGACCAAAGTTTTTCTATAGAGTCTACCGCTGGAAGGGAGGAAACCCACTTTTTCATTTCTTTTCCAGTTCGTTCTTTTGACAAAAACGCCAGTCTCTCAGCACAACGGGATGAAGCGGCCCACGTTCTGAAATTTTTAGCAGTAAAACCCATTCCGCTGGAAGCACGTATGTACTGATTAATGTGTTCTGCTTTCAAGTCAACTTCGTTTCCAGCCTCCGAGATATACATGAACAAATCCGCTTCACTACTACCAAGTCTGTTGGTTTTCAGAATTAAGTCGACCAGATGGTCATCCTCTATCTTTATCTCCCAATCCTTACCTGATTTTCCAGTAAACTCGAATATTGCGTCGTGACGGCCTTCAGCTTGTTTACCTCGAACTGTCTTCAAATGCATCGATTTTAGCGTCGTAAGGCCATATGATTCATTTGACTTGGCATATTCATCTGAACCTACTCTAATGTTGTATATGTCAATTAGTTTAACAACCAATGCGGAAACTGTATTGAGATTCATATCCTTATTTTGTAAATCTCTCGAAACCTGTCTGCGAAGACGTGGTAATTGTGACGCAAAATAAACAACATCGTCATACTTCATTTCTGCGGTTATCTTTGTCCATTCATTGTGATATCGATATTGGATTCTTCCCTTCGCGTCCCTGCCAGTGGCTTGGATGTGCCCTCTTGCGTTGGGACAAATCCAAACGTCTTCCCATGCCGGGGGCAGACCTAATGAATTCCATCTGTCGGTAATTTCCGTTTCCTCGATCAATTCTCCTGTAGAGTCGAGATACTCCCAAACAGGTTTCCCATCTTCTTCTCCAGCTTTGCGTCTTGAAACACCTCTTAGCGAGGGGTCACTTCTAACCAAAGTAGCCCTTTCCAATGCTTCGTCTGCATCAACAGGCATGTTCCTCAACCCGTTGGTCACGGTAAATGAATGTGTGTCCTATTTTTTCGAAATGATTTTCCCAAAAATTAATCTTGTAAGAAACTGTATTTCCAATCGTGTGGTGGTGCAAAAGTTTCCTTGATTGATCTTGGACTTACCCATCTCAAAAGGTTAAGTGGACTTCCTGCTTTGTCATTCGTTCCGCTTCCTCTCGCTCCACCAAATGGTTGTTGTCCAACGACGGCACCTGTTGGTTTATCGTTAATGTAGAAATTTCCAGCGCTGTATCGTAATGTTGCGAGTGCTTTCTCGATATTTCTTCTATCTGTTGCAAATATGGATCCAGTTAGTGCATATTCAGAGGTTGTATTGCATACTTCGAGTATTCTTTCAAATTCATCATCTGGGTAAATGTGAATCGATAATACCGGGCCAAAAATTTCCTCTGCCATGCTTTCATATCTTGAGTCCTGGCAAACAATGGTTGTTGGTTCTACGAAATAACCAACAGTATCATCATAATTTCCGCCTGTTACGATTTCACAACCAGGGTCTTCTTTTGCCCTATCGATGTATCCAGTGATATTGTCGAATGATTTCCTGTCAATAACTGCTGACATGAAATTTGAAAAATCTCTTGGATCTCCCATCTTTATTTTACCAACTTCTGAGCAATACTCGTCTTTGATTGAATTCCAAACGCTTTCAGGGATATATGCACGACTTGCAGCACTACATTTTTGCCCTTGGAATTCGAATGCTCCTCTCAATAAAGCAACAATTAATCCGTCCTTATCGCAATCAGGATGAGCCACAATGAAGTCCTTGCCTCCAGTTTCACCAACAATTCTTGGATATGAAACCATGTTTTCAAGGTTATTTGCTATGTCTTTCCACATTTTCCTGAATACAGAAGTCGAACCTGTAAAGTGTACTCCCGCTAAATCCTTGTGAGACATACAAATGTCTCCAACTAGGCTTGCTTTCCCAGGAATGAAATTAATTACTCCGGGTGGTAATCCAGCATCCATCATCAATTTCATTAATCGATAATTGGAAACGTATGAATTTCGTGATGGTTTCCATACTCCTGTGTTCCCCATTATCGCAGCGCTTGAAGGTAAGTTAGCCGCAATACTGCTGAAGTTAAACGGAGTTACGCTGAATACGAATCCTTCCAAAGGCCTTACTTCACTTGAATTCCACATACTTGATGGAGATACAGGTGGTTGTAAATCTTCGTAGATTTGTCTACAATAATCGCTATTGAACCTCCAAAAATCAATCAAC
The DNA here is from genome assembly GCA_029979405.1 of Methanobacteriota archaeon. The sequence continues at coordinate 158 of JAPOHM010000053.1, read as the reverse complement.
TCACAAGCGGAATCAATCTCTGCTTGGTGACAGGTTTTTGATTGATTTAGCATAGTGGACGCGTTAATTTCTGCCCTTCTCGGCCCTGCAAGAAGTTCACTCGCTTTCAAAAAAATAGCACATCTTGCTTCCCAAGCCATGTTTGACCACATGTCATG
>JAPOHM010000087.1 GCA_029979405.1 Methanobacteriota archaeon | reverse complement strand
GCGTCTTCCTGAACAGCACAATCGACCACGTCCTTTGCAGAGCGGTCGTGTCCAAGGTGGATAACTTCAGCTCCACTGGTCTGGATTAGACGGCGCATGACGTTGATTGCAGCATCATGCCCATCAAACAGGCTTGCTGCGGTGATAACACGAACCGGTCCGGTCGTGGTCTCAAACACCGGTGCATCATCCGACATAGTCCTACGGACTATGCTTTGCTTCATCATGATACCGTTCAAATCAAAGGCTGATTTTGCTCTCTTAATTTTATGCGACCACGCTGGGTTATGACTCCAGAGGAAGTCGCGATTCTAGACGCAAATGCCGAGGCGCTTGGCGCCGATATGGATGATTTAATGAAAACGGCCGCAGAACATTTGGCTAACGCTCTCGAAGGTGCCCCAAGTCCAATTTGGATTCTTTGTGGACCCGGAAACAATGGTGGAGATGGCTTCCGCCTCGCAGGAATGTTGGAGGAGTGTTACGTCGTTGCCACTCATAGTAAACAGAAAACCGCCTTAGCTCAAAGAGCGAGAGATGATTGGAATGGACCAATCCATTCGATTGAAAATCTTCCAGAAGGCGTACCTGCCACGATAGTTGACTGTCTTCTTGGTGCAGGAACGATTGGAAAACCAAGAGGCGAAGTCTTACGTTTGATGGAAGTAATTCCCGGCAGGCCAATGGTTTTGGCCTGTGATATGCCAACAGGATGTGGCTCAGGACTCTCATTCAATGCGTTTCGAACAGTGACCTATGAGGCTCCAAAATCGACTATGATCGACGAAAATGGCCGTTTGAAATCAGAAGTGGGAGACCTTTTCATCGCTCCAATCGGATGGCCAGTGGGAACATTAGACCCCGGTCCTGGAGATCTGCTGAGGTACCCTCATCCCAAATCTGAGCAAGTGAAGGGCGACAGGGGTCGAGTTTTGATTCTCGGAGGAGGGCCATATCACGGAGCACCTTTGTTGGCTGGAATGGCTGCTGCAAGAATGGGTTGCGACCTCGTTCACGTAGCAATGCCCAAGGAAGCCGCGAGCAGAGCAAAGTGGCCTAGCGAAATCATCCCAGAAGCCATGGATGACCAAGAAATCATCTCTAATATTGATTCAATAATTGAAAGATGTACAACTGGAAGAGGAGTTCAAGCACTCGTTATCGGTCCCGGGATGGGAGATGACCCAGCATCTCTTAAAGCCGTAAACAAATTGATTGAGGCGACTCCTGACATTCCAAAAGTGATAGACGCAGATGCAATCAAAGCCTTAAACGGATGGCCAAGTTCTCTAATTGGAGTTGTTACTCCTCATAAAAAAGAATTGGAAAACTGGGTATGGGATGAAGCAAATATTCCGAAGATGTTGGAAGGACATGGAGAAATGAGAGTTGTCGTAAAGACGGGCGCAGAGGACTTAATCTTCGGACCCGGCGGGCGCGGAGGAGTAGTTAGCGGTGGTAATCCGCGCATGTCGATGGGAGGCACTGGCGACCTACTTGCAGGTTGTATCGGTGGTCTTCTCGGCCTTGGGTTGACGCCCTGGTCTGCATCGAGAATAGCAACTTACATCTTGAGAAAAGCAGGTGAAATGGCGGGTGAAGAAATTGGGCCGGGAATGGTTGCGGAAGATATTCCACGGTTCCTTTCAATGGCGCTGATCACAGGACGGGTTCTTCTCCATCAACAAGAGGAGGAAGGCCCTTCTTCTTCCTGACGTAGTCGGTGTAATTTCCGAAATACTTTGTAACCACACCGTCTTGTAGCTCCCAAATTTGGTTTACAACTTGGTCGAGGAACCACCTGTCGTGACTTACGGTAACGATAGCACCATCATATTCGACAAGGGCTTCTTCCAATGTTTCTTTTGCATCCATATCCAAGTGGTTTGTAGGCTCATCAAGAAGAAGCAGGTTGTTTTCTTCTAGGAGTAACTTCAGTAAAGCAATCCTTGCTCTTTCTCCACCAGAGAGTTTTCCTAAGGGAGTTGTAACTTGCTCCTTTGCAAATTGGAATCTGCCTAAAGCAGCTCTTATGTCTCCATATTGCATGTCTGGGCGAAGAATTTCAACCTGTTCAACCGGGTTTAATTTGAAATCGAGGGTCCTGTGATCTTGATGATAATATCCGATGATGGTTCCAGGTGCAAGGTCTCTTTCACCGGAATCGATTTCCTCCTCTCCGATAATCAGTTTGAGAAGGGTGGTCTTTCCTTGGCCGTTTCCACCAACAATTCCGATTCTGTTGCCCTTAGAAATTTCAAGATTTTGCTTATCGAGAATTGGTCTTTCAAGGCCTTCAAATCTCTTTGTTGCATCTTTTAATTCGATAATGTCGTTGCTTGACTTATCGGCGGCCTCCAAGTTGAATCGCAATCCTTTGCGCTGTTTTGGCTTCCTCGCTTTTAGTGCCTTCAACTCTTGTTGAAGCCTTTCAATCATCTTGTGTTTGGCAGAGATTGACTTGTCGTACTTGTTCGCAGATTTCATCGAGCGGAGGGCTCCTTGTGTGCTTGAAATCTTCTTTTCGACAGTCTTGATTCTATCATCAAGAGCGGCAAGGAAGTTCTCTTTTTGTTTCAGGTATTGAGAATAATTTCCTTTGAAGTTCCAATTTCTGAGATTGTCGATTTCGACAATTCTCGTACAAACCTGGTCGAGGAAATATCTGTCGTGAGATACGATTAATTGTGCTCCAATGAATTCTCTAATGAATTCTTCAAGCCATTCAGTAGTCTGAATGTCCAAGTGATTTGTAGGCTCGTCAAGGAAAATCACGTCTACTCCCGCAAGGCCAACTAGTTGTCTTGCCAAAGCGAGTTTTGCTCTTTCTCCACCCGATAGGTCGCTGACTTTCATGTCCATTGGATGCTGGTCAAGGCCAAGTCGTTCAAGGATGGCTTTGGCGATATTAGCAACGTTTGCTCCACCTGATTGGCCGAGCATTGTTTGTAGCTCTGAATATCTGTCAATAGTTGGTTGCCAATCTCCCTCATAGAAGGATGGGTCGGCCATTTGGGCTTCAATAGCAGCAATTTCTTCTTCCAATTCTTGGAATTGTCTTCCCTTTCGAGAGAGTTCCTCCTCGATTGTCGAATCGTCCTCAATATCTCTGATTTGAGTAAGATATGCAATTCTAATCCCAGACGCATATTCTATTTCCCCCACGTCTTGCTTTTGTTCGGAAATAGTATTGAGTAGTGTGGTTTTTCCCGCACCATTATGTCCAACGATACCTATTCTATCGCCTTCATTGACGATTAGATTGATGTCCTCCAAAACTGTGACCGGACCAAAGGCTCGGTCGACGCCTTCGACCTTGATTAGTTCACGGGACATATTCAAGGCCGAATGACGCTAACTTATGGATTCACCGTTTGATTAGGCGACTAATTCTAATCTGCGAGTGACATTATTCTTAATTCCATACCTTCATTCTGCTGATTCGGTTTCCCTGTTCAGGTATCCGCCAATTCCCATAGCGATTGTAGCAGAAATAACGATCAGCGGCATAACTACTGCCATTGTTCCTTCAGTGGAATATTCATATTTCCTTGTAAAGTACATCATACCGCCACCTACGATTAAGGTCATACTTGCGGATGAAATCATTGCCATCTTTGCTAGAGCTTCACCCTTAACGAATAATGCAGTAGAAATTGCGAGGATTCCGATTGGAATCATGTGTAGTCCCCACATTGCTTCGTATGCTATCATTTGTTCAGAAACTACAACGTCTTTGCCCCATGCCATTTCAGCAACACTTTCGGGGTCTAAAACTCCCATTGTAGCAAATAGTAGAATAAATGCACCTAAACCAATCAGCCAGCCCTTTGGATTCAAAACTTCTTTCATGTCCATGTATTTTTTTTTGTTCGTAATGGTATATACCTATTGCAAAATTAATAGGGTCACATGTACTTTTCCAAGAGGTTTACCTAAACTCAAGGTAATATGCAGTATTGATTATTCCTGCAAAAGAAACCCACGCAATATATGGCCAGACTAATTTCGACGCCTCTTTGCTAACGGGATGAACAATGAAAACGTAGACTAAAGATAGACATACCATGCAAATTATCATAATCAATGAAATTAGATATTTTTCAGAATTGAAAATCGATGGCCATGTTAAGTTAATCGCTAACTGAATAAAGAAAATCGCTACAAGAATGCTGAAATTTGAAAACTCATCTCTTTTCTGAACTATTATTTTGAAACTAAATGCAAGTGTAGTGTACAGGACAATCCAAATTGGAGCCACTATCCATCCAGGTGGTTGAAAGAACGGTTCATATTCTGATTCAAATGTCATGATGTAAACCTCTTCCTGAATATTTGTTATAATATTCTGTAATTTCTCCCAAGGCTTCCTCAGAATGTTGTATGTTTGTGGGGTGAAAATTCATAAAAGGTCCTAAAAACGGTATATTTTCACCTCAAACCTACCGAAGACAATATACCTTCATAGGTGCCGTGTGAGCGGAGAGAGAATTCTCATCCGGTGAAAAAACATGGGAGTCAAACACGACATCCGTCGTGTTCCGGCCGTTCGCGACCGGGGCACTGAAGCCGACCTGCAGGCTCGTCTATCCGCAGGGTCCAAAGTTTGGGTAGTTGGAGACATACACGGCCACTTGGCGACATTTAGGGCGCTAATACATCGTTTGAATTTGGAGGATGGGGATAGGGTCGTTTTGCTTGGCGACATGATTGATAGGGGGCCAGATTCGGCAGGAGTAATCGAATTTATCCGCAATCATCCTCAAATCGTTGCGATAAAAGGTAATCATGAGCAAATGGCAACGAGGTCACTGCAGGGGAGGTCAATCCAATTAGACACAACCTGGTTAGCAAAGGGCGGTGCTTCAACATGGGGCTCTTACATTGTGGCTGCAAAGGGCGATCTTCACAGAGCTAAACTTGCATTCGCTGAAGATTGTGCTTGGATGGCCGATTTACCAAGCCATCTTGTGTTAGACAAGTGGCGTTTAGTTCATGCGGGATATCATCCGGAGAAGGATTTAGAATCTCAGGATGAGAAGAGTCTGCTTTGGATAAGAGGTGCATTCTTCCGTCATGACAAGCCAATCGATGAAAATCGAACGGTAATTTTTGGCCACACTCCCACAAAAAAATTTGGAAAATGTGGTTCAATCGCAAATTCGAAAATTATTCTTGAAGATGGCAGACCCTCTTGGAAGGCATTAGATGTTTCAGCCTTTAATCACAGAAAGCCAGGCATTGCCGCATACGATTTACAGAAGGGTATTGCAGTAAAGCAAAAGACTTTGAAAAGTGAATATTGGTGGACCAAAACCAAGATGCGCGAAGCAAACATCGCAGAGTTTTTCGGTCTTGCTGAATTAAGGCGAAGGTCGAGGCAATACGAGTCAGCAAAGGAAAAAGCTGGTCGTCGCCTTTCTATGGCTGGAGTATCACATCAAGTGAAATCTCCAGTTTCTTTTAGAATAGTTCCATGCAAGTATAAATTAGTACAGGAAGAATTTCCGGTTTCTGGTAATAAAAACTCTAAATCCGTAGGAAAATACGCTTGAACGGCCATGATGCAACCGGACAAAGGTAAATAAGTGTAAATGTTTATGTCCGTTCATGGCGAGAGAAATCACCGACCAAACCAAAAACGCCGCTGAATCTCTAGTCAAGGCGACAGTGATCGTTTTAGACAGAGTGAACGTACAAGCCTACCTGGATAGGGCATCGAGAGAAACATCAGTAATGTTGGGTGGAAATAGTATCGTCATGGTAAGTTAGGCTCAATCAATAGCAGATGAACCGTGCCGCAGAACTCCTGCGGATGTCTCTTTCACCACGTGTTATTACGAATTTAAACGCACAGTGTACTCGTAACTGGTCAATGAATTTTGAGACCCTTCTGCTCGGCCTATTACCGTCCTTGTTCACCATGTCGAATATCTCATGGGCAGCCCAATAAGAACCAAGGATGATTACGCTTTCAATATCGTTAGAAAATCTCACCAATATGTTTTGAATTTCAGTCAAGGGGTCAATTCGATTACCCAAAACGGGGTCGTCCATGACGTCCATCATGTCTCCATAAATTTCGATTAAATCATCTAGGTAAATGACAGCTCTGCGAGGAGGTTCACCGTCCCAATCACGCGGTGGCCAATTTCTCGGGACAACAAGGATTGGCTGTCCTTCTCCATAACATTCGAAATCACTTTGATTGCCTGAGACGAATTTATCCTCAAGGCACAAACTGTTTTCATCCCAAAGGCAATTGACACATTCAATATAATCCTCATCTATGTCGTAAATCGGCGGGATTGGGGAAGGGTCAATTTTTTTATCTGTAATTATCTGCAAAAAATTAACCCTATACAGTG
>JAPOHM010000138.1 GCA_029979405.1 Methanobacteriota archaeon | reverse complement strand
GTCAGCAAACTTGGATAATAGGTATTGAAGGTGCATTATCTCGGATAGCCTCGACAAGCCAGACCCAAACTATTGGTCCTAAATCATATATCGAGATTTCAATTGAACACAAGGATTTATTGACAAATGGAATGTTAATCAAAGGGGAACTAATTTTGGCCACAGAATCTGGCCAAAAATATGCAATAAATATTGAACTTACAGCAACGGATGAACAATCCTCTGCAATAGATTCTTTCACTGAGCCAGCAATATTAATTCCCATTGCATTCTTGTTAATCTCCATCTGGGTAGTTCTGGGTATCGAATCATCTACCGGGGAGGTGTCTTCTGAATTGGATGAATCTCCATTTACCGTCATTGAAGGCGATGACCCAGCTTTTGTTGACTCCTTCGGCGAGCCTTACGGATAAACAAACACCTTCCCAATTTTTAGAAACATCTTGAAGCATTTGCATTAACCATGGTGCATGGTCCTCTTCTATCGGAGTTGAATACACCCTCCATCTACAGCCGTATTTGAAGCCAGGGCGTACAATTAATCCACGATTATTCAGTTCATCAAATAATTCGGAAACTTCACTTTGTACATTGTTCATCCAATCCAATTCGTCTTTTCTGTAAAATCTTCTAGATAGATGATTTATTCCTAAATTGGGATGATTTTCTGTAGTTGAAGGAGTTAAATCTCCTGTTGGGTCAACCATCGATATCCTATACATAGTGACATCCATTTCTTCATCAACTATTGCAATTTCTGCATTAACTCCCTCGTCTATGCTATCAATCCAAGTAATTATTTCTTGAATTTTAAATTCGTCTTTAGAATGGTACCATCTAACTTTTGAGGAAGGACTACTATTTGATGGATGATTTTCTCTGGTCCATAAATTCCAACAATCCTCTGATTGTACCAACTTCTCACCAGAACTTCTTATTGTATCGTAAGCTACGATTTGGTAAACAAAATTAGAATCATTTTCCAACTTTTCATCTAACCATCCATCTGGTAATGGTATATGTCTATGCCAATGACAAAACATCAACTCTTCATCATTGATCTTAATTCCACTGGCAGTCGGTATCCCAATTGCAGATTTTTGGTATAATCTACTAGCAACTGGTTCTTTGATTAGCCAACCATCTTCATACCTTGTAGGTATTAGATTTTTTTTAGTCGGTGAGTTCTCTGATGACAAACCGATTGGTCTTGTATTCCTAGACCTTGGTTTGCTCTTCCTACCCCCTGACATGATTAGCCGTATGCGACCACTCTTATGTGCCTCCCCCTCTTACCCGCTAGCAGTGAGACAATGGTAGACGGGTATCTCGGGACAATGACAACAGAGGAAAGAACTCTGTTGCATTTATTCGATAACCCACTTCCAGAAGGCCATTGGGAAGCACCACCTGCACTAACACAGGCGGGGATTTCGGCAGCTGTACATGTGCAAAGAAAGCACGTACCCCGAACTCTAAAAAGACTTGAAACCAATGAGGAATTGATTTCAAATCAAAGACATGTTCCAGGGGCCAAACAAAGGAGAATGGTTTACGGTTTAACCGCGAAAGGTATGGAAAGGGCGTCAAAAATACGTAACAGGATCCTATCTCTTTCGGTGTTCAAAGAAGGAGAAAAAGTAAGTCTTGGGGCTTTGAGGGAAGGAGGACAATTTACATTAGACCTATTAGCCCATTTAGATGAGGGTTTGGTATTCCATAAAAACCCAGTAATTTCTCCTATTTCTAATCCGGATGGGACTGCATCATTAGATGCTCAAGCAGGAGAAAATCTAGTTCGTAGATTATTCGCAAGAGCATGGGAAGACGGGAAAATAACTCGAGATGAACAATATCTCCTAAACGAAGTGGTTGATTTCATAGGCATGCATCCTCAAAGAGTAGTAAGAATATCCGAAGAAGCGAGAAAGACTCAAAATGCTCCTCCTCCAGAAGATGTCTATCTTGACATGTTACGACAAGCCTTGATAGATGGTGAAATAGTAGACGATGAGATTGCTTTACTCAAGACGATGAGAGATTCTTTTGGAATAGATGATCAGACGCACAGACAATTGCTTGATGAAGCAAAACGTAAACCAATATTGGATGAGGCTACTTCAACTTACAAATCAACAATGATTACCGCTTTAGAAGATGGTATGATAACAAGTGACGAGGCTGCAATGTTGGAAACATTACGTACAAGCCTGGGGATAAGCGATTCAACACACGCAAGTTTACTGGCTGAGTTACTTGATAGTGCAAATTGAGGAGATAATATGGGAATGAATGATGAGCAACATGAAGCGCATGATAGATTAGTAAGTTTACAAGATAATGTCAAAAATCTTTCAGGTAATGTGGTATTAGTCGGAGACATTATGCTCGATAGATACATACATGGATATGCTAATGATTTGAATTCCAGAGCACCAGTTCCGGTGTTGAAGGAAACTGCAAGATACGATGATGTTGGAGCCGCAGCTCACGTTGCTAGAGGACTTGGAAACATCGGATTAGATGCGACATTATTCGGCGTTGTTGGAGGAGATTTATCTGGTGAAACTATTATTTCTGCATTGGAATCAGAACAAGTAAATTGTTCAGGTATTGTATCGGTCGATGACAGAATTACAACGGTAAAAACTAGACTGATAGCAGGTAGAGAATATCTGATTTCCAATCAACAACTTCTCTTGAGATGGGACATCGAAGATGACACTCAGATCAATGCTGAGGTACTTCGGTCATTAACCGATAAAGCAGTAAAAGAAATACCAAACGCTGATGTACTGATAATCTCAGATTATGGTCAAGGTGTAATAACTGATGAAAACGCACTGCGGTTAATCAATTCTGCAAAGTTGGCTAAAGTTCCAGTAATATGTGACCCCAAATTGACAGGACTGCATAGAACATTTGGTGCTGATTGGGTAATTTTCCAAACTCGAGGTTTGGATTTAATGGCGAAAAGGCTTGCTTGTAATGATTCATCTGAAGCTGCAAAATTACTGATAAAAGAAAATCAATGGGGTAATCTAATGGTAGTTCAAGGTGAAAATGGAGTAACGGTATACACTAATGAGGAAGATGTAATTTCTGTCCCTTGTACACTATCGGAACCCAGAGGTGTGATAGGAATAATTGATGCCGCGGCTGTAGCTGTAGCTGCTGGTGTTAATTTGGGGATATCTGTCAAAGACATTGCCCACTTAGCCAATGCAGCTTGTGAGTGCATAATGAGCGGAACTCAAAATTTCACATTAACAGCGAGAGATTTGGCTCACCGTCTTGGCGAGATTGCTTGGAGTCTGCAGATTTCACAGAGGTGAATTTTTGAGTTATTGGCAAAGACCCACTACAGCAGATATAGGTATCAGAGCGTTTGGGTTAAATCAAAACGACTTGCTAAGAGAATTGACTTTAGGTATGCAATCGATATTAATTTCCGATAATCAAGACATCAATTCAATAACCAGAACCACAAAACAATGGGAAGTAAACCACATTGGAGATATTGAAATATTGGTATTGAAATGGCTTGATGAAGTGCTATACAACCTAGAAATAAACGACGAATTTTTGGTCGATTGTCAACCAATGATCAAAGATGGAGCTATCCAAGCGCATGTATCTACGATACCTAAATCAAGTGTAATATTGGAAATTGAAATCAAAGCTGTGACATCACATGAGTTCGTTTTCAGAAAAATTTCGGAAGGCGAAATTGTTTCATCTGAATGGTTCGAAATACCAACATTTGAAGGTCCAGGATGGTACTCAGATGTTGTTTTTGACATCTGACTTAAATTCTTGACCATCTGTGGTAAGAAATATTCCCAATGCCAACCCAACAGGAGCAATCATCATACACAACAACAAGACTGGCATCGAGATCTGAATTGGTTTATTCTTCTGCACCATTCTAAGCCATATGTGCCTGCCTGCAAAGGTATCCATCACTAAGAAGTGCAACCAAGCCAAAATAATCATCTCATCAGTTGAAAATAAATTGATTACAATTTCGGGAGTTGGCATCTCACTTCCCAACGCAAGAATAACATCAAATAAATTTGGGGCAAGTAGAATAGAATAAGAAACTGCAAGAGGTATCACAGTATATCTTAAATCACCTACAAATTTGTTGGTGTATTCATGTCTCGGTAAAAACCACATTAATCCCCAAATTGGAATTATCAATATCGATGAGAACCAAAATGTAGCTGTCAAAACTGTGTCCATAGTTAAACTAAAGATTGAGAATTTACAAACTTTTGTTTGGTGGGAGTGCCAAAAGTGGACTTTCGTACCTATGAACCAAATCCACAGGCTTTCTCCATCCCGTTACCCCACGGCACCCATGGCCCCAGGTAGGGCTGCTCCGTTCCCGGCCTGACCTGTTCCCCCGGTTATTCAGTTCCCGACTCCTTCCGGTTTCGGTTCATGACACCCGGGTCACGTGGGGGCGAGACATCGACGT
>JAPOHM010000029.1 GCA_029979405.1 Methanobacteriota archaeon | reverse complement strand
GAACAGGAATTAGTTCGAATAAGAGTGATCGAATCTCTTGATGAACCCATAATCACGGCTGACGGAGAAATCACTCTTGGGATTGGAGATATATTGTTCTTGGAAAGTGCTACTGCAAATTATTTGATTGATTCAGGAGTTGCTGAAGCGGCGAACCTGTAAAACCGTGTTGTTTTTGTGAAATATATAATAGCAAAAACTGGCGTGCTTCCCACATGAGATTCGTTCTTATTGCAACAGCTATGATACTTTTTGTATCGATACCAATCGATTCAAATTATACTTCTGTAATACTGGATTCTGAAGAAAATACACTGCTGACCCATGGAGGTGGGTCGACGGTTGCTAATGTAATTGTGATGGATTCTGAAAATATCGAGTTAACTGGAACCAAAAATGTCTCTGGACATGATTGGGATGTTTATCGTGTTATAATTGGCGAAGAATCAACTTACACCACGGTTTCCTTCGAAGCTGGACATTCTTATGGAAATAGCAGTGTCCATCAAAACGGAATTGAAATGTACAATTGGACCGTTTATTTTGACCAGCCGTTTGGAAACAATGATATGATAATTCACGAATATTCAGAAGACCATACTTCTCAAGGTCAGTGGAGTTATGATTTCGCAAATATTACGTCTGACCAGACGTTGACAACAATTTATGAGATTCGTATCGAATTAAGGGTTACAGACGAAGAAGGGAATGTAAGTGAAAAATTGAGAATGTATTTCCATGTTGTACATGAAACCTATATTGATTCCCAGTTAGTGATTCAATATGACACAAATCAAAATCAAACAATAGTTACCGCTAATGAAATCAACATTACTGGTTTTGTCCAGAGTGGGTCTGAAAATCAAAATGATGCCTATGTCGAAATCGCATTCAACCTGGAAGATTTAGATGCGAGTGCGGTTCACAAATATAATCTATATTTAGAAAATAAATGGGCAAAAACGTCTGGATTGAATGATTCAGATTCTTTTTCACTGATGCTATCGTTAGAAGGTATGTACACTAATGAAACAAATTCTCAGATGATCTATATCAAATCCTATGAAGGAGACGACAAGAGATGGGAAACTGTGTACTGGATTGAGATACTTCTCAGTGCATGTCAAGGGGTAACTGCTCCGGAGGGAGCAATTGAAGCAGGTGGTGAATTTATCTTCGATGAATCACTTGGCATCTGTTTGTGGGATGGAGCTTGGACATACGACCCTCTTACCGGAGAATGGACAGAGCCTGAAGCCAATACCGAATTGGTTTCAGTGCAGGTTATTTTCCCAGTGGATGGCATGCTTACAATGTCCGATTCAATGACCCTTCAAGGAATGGTAATATCGCCTACCACGGCTACTGAGAACATCTACGTAGAAGCGGCATTGACTTCAGAGAACCTGAATGCTACGCCCGTCGAGAAATATGACCTATCGTTGGAGCAAAAATGGGCTAAAGCGTTCGATATGAATAGCACTGACCTGTTCAACATCACGCTATCACTCGAGGGCGAATACTCAAACGTAACCCTGACAAAAACTATTTTCTTCAAGGCATATGAAATCGATTCAAATAACCAGGAAATCAACACTGGCTATGGGCAGGTAGAAATCACGCTCATCGCATGCCAGGGAATCGTTGCTCCATCTGGAGCTGTATCTGCTGGAGGAGAGTTCGTCTATGACTCAGAATTGGGATATTGTACATGGGATGGGGTTTGGACTTACGACCATCTAACCAACCAATGGATTATGCCTATTAGCGACGAATGTGAAGTATGGGAGTATTGGAATCCAGATTTAATTAATCCGGCGTTACCTGGTAATGGCTGTCCCATGTATGAGGGCGACGGAGGCGAAGATGAAGTTGAGGAGAGTGATTCAGTCCCTTCATTATCATTCATCATGACTTCAATGACGATTCTTTTGGCCACGATTATTGCAAGAAGAGATTAGCGGCATGGTTTTGTCTAGTGGTTATTTGACATAATGAATCAAATACTTAGTTTTGCTAAGCGAAACGAGCCGATTATGAATGTTGAATGCGACCCCATTTTTGCAAAGGTAGACCAATTAATTGCTTTATTGGGAAAGTCAAAATTATTACACATCCTCCTTGTTTTGCATGTTCAAAAAGGGCCACTAACTTTCAGTGAACTGAAAAGACGTGTTGATTCATCTTCAACTACTGTCTCAAGAAGGCTTGCAGAATTAGAAGAAAATAGTCTGGTTGAGCGGAAAGTAAATTCCTCCAAACCGTATACTGTCAATTACACACTAACAAAAAAGGCTAGCGATTTGGCACCATCAATCCAGTCAATGTATGACTGGTGTGAGATTAACGAAACTTTATGATTACTCTAAGCGATATCATCCGTTGTGACAACGGTGTGGGAAGATAAGATATCACTGAAAGTGTTCACTGTTCGTATCAGATAATTACCAATTCTGGTAGGTAAAATCAGTTGACTGTACGCATGGACAATTCAATGCTTACAGTATCTGGGATTGGGATTCTTGCGACCTGTCTTAGAGCGCTTTCGTCCTTTCCACTCGTAATGTCCATTTCCAATAGACGCTTGTGGATTCTCATTTCCCAGTGATCGTAAGTTTCACTGCCTTCGCCGTCTGGTGCCTTTCTTCCCGGCACGACGAGTCTGCGAGTTGGAAGTGGAATAGGCCCTCTGAGGCTAATTCCTCCAGTATCGCAGATTGTCTTAATCTGATTAGCTACCTGGTCGATATCCTTGTGGTTCTCGCCAGTAAGTTTGATGATGGTCACTGCTGCCATGACTTGCACCTCTATTCCGTTCGGATCGTAGTCCAGTTGGAGATCAAACTCACTTCTTCTCGATCTTCATACAAACGCCAGCTGCGACAGTCTTACCCATGTCACGGATAGCGAATCTTGAAAGTTCGGGGAAATCACTCATTTGCTCGATAGCCATTGGCTTGGTTGGCTGGAAACGGATTAGACATGCGTCACCAGTCTTCAAGAAGCTTGGATTTGCTTCCTTACCAGACTTGTTGGTCTTCTCAAGTAGTTCTTGGAATCTTACAGCTACCTGTGCTGTGTGTGCGTGGAATACTGGTGTGTATCCTACTGAAACAGCCTTAGGGATGTCCATAAGTTGAATCTGTCCTACGAATGTTTCATCGTGGCGGACGAATGTTGGTGCGCTGTCTGCATATCCAGCAACGTCACCACGGCGGATGTCAGTTGCAGCAAGTCCACGAACGTTGAAACCAACGTTGTCTCCTGGTTCTGCTTTGTCTACCATTGTGTGGTGCATTTCAATTGACTTTACTTCAGCGGACTTTTGTGATGGGTTGAACATTACTGTCTTACCAACATTCAGAGTTCCGGTCTCGATCTTTCCTACTGGAACAGTACCGATACCTGAAATCTTGTAAACGTCCTGAATTGGAAGTCTTAGAGGCTTGTCAACAGGCTTTGATGGCATTGGAGCAGCATCAATAGCTTCGAATAGAGTTGGTCCACTGTACCATGAGCACTTGTCGGACTTCTCGAATACGTTGTCACCGTTTAGGCTGGAAGCTGGAATCATTGGGATTCTGTCAAGTTGGCTTCCGAATCCTGCAACCTTTAGCAGGCTTGTAACTTCAGCACATGCTGACTTGTACTTGTCTTCTGACCAGTCGACACCAGAGATATCCATCTTGTTAACGTGAATGATCAGTTCAGCAACACCAAGTACCTTTGCAAGGAAAGCGTGTTCCTTGGTTTGTGCGTTGACACCATCGTTTGCAGCACATAGTAGAACTGCGGTGTCAGCTTGGCTTGCACCAGTAATCATGTTCTTTACGAAGTCACGGTGACCTGGAGCATCGATGATAGTCCAGTAGTACTTTGGTGTAAAGAATTCCTTGTGAGCAACGTCGATGGTAATTCCACGTTCTCTTTCTTCCTTTAGACCGTCCATAACATACGCAAGACCGAATCCGGCCTTTCCTGCTTCTGCGGCTAGTTTTTCGTTCTTTTCGATAACGTGCTCTTCGATGTGACCGGAGTCCAGAAGTAGTCTTCCTACTGTGGTTGACTTTCCGTGGTCAACGTGCCCGATAAACACGATATTGCGGTGTGGTTTGCTTTTGTCTTCCCATTGAGATGGCATAATAGTCTCTCCTTTGTAAGACGCCCACAAACCACCCCTATTTGAAGACCGCGATAGAAATATGGTGTAATGAGGGGCTAATTTTATCCAAATAATGGCTTTCAGTCATTCATTTGTAAGCCAATCTAATGGTAAAAGAATCGATATCGAGGTCGTTAATCTTATCGTTTTGAATAACGTACTTCCATTCTCCATCATCCCAGCCAGGATAATCCCCGTCATCGTCTGGTTCTCCATAGTGATATGAGCCTGTGAATTGTAACCAAACACAATCTGTGTCTGAATCGCAATCTCCAGCGCTTCTCTGTTCTAATCCTGTAGAACTGGTGTTCTGAACGTGGTCATCTTTCTCATTATAACCGAAAATATTGAGTTCTGCACGGCAGTTGTTGGTGCCAGGTACGTTTGTACAATCTCCGTCCTCTTTCGGATATACCAATTCTGCGACCGTTTTACGAATCGTGTTACCTGAGTCCTCATCGTTTACCGCTGGATAATCAAATTCTATTTCCACCGCACTGTTTGAATTATTTCCTCCGATTGAGAAATCATTCCACTTAGCGACGTAATTGATGTACACGACGGTTTCGTCGGTTTCTGTTAGCCCTTGACCGTTGACTACTGTTAGAGCGATCTTGTACTCACCAGGTGCAAGGTCCCTCCATTCCACAGTTTCCCCAGTCATGTCGGCGTCATTCTTGTAATCGCCATCACCATCGGAATCCTTCTGAAGGTTTAAGTCCCAATTCCATTCTTTGATGTAATCATTAGAATCCCCAGATTCAGAGTTTGAGCCATCCAAGTTTACGTTAATTGTGGACGTCATTGATTTACTGGACAAACTCTTGTCCATTTCACAAATGTAGTAGAGATAGAAATTCCCAGAGGATACTGATTCACCATCGCAGTCACTGAATGGTGAATAAGAGCCCGCGTCAGCAACGGGTTCAACCGCATCCGCATCTGCTATTGTGACCTCTCTGGTTTGATATGCGGTGGTTATGCCATCGCTTACCGAAAGTACAACCTCAAAAGTTCCCGGGTTAGAATAGGACCAAGTTGTAGTTCTACCAGATTCATCAATCGAGCCATCGTTATCGAAATCCCACTTGTAGGTGAGTGAGGTGTCTTGAGGTAAAGAAGCCGAAGCATCGAACTCAACAATTTGGTCTACTCTTATGTCGTTTTTTGGTGAAAATTCAAAGATTGCTTCAACATTTGAAGTCTCCACTGTCTCTCCACCAATGCAACCTGCGAGGCTTGCAAGCACGAACAATAGGGCCATCAACACCGGCTTCATCATGACGAGCAGGAAGGAGACTTACATTCAAGACTTACTCTTCTTAGATTATTTTCTCAGAATGAAAATAATGAGGTCTGCCTATTGCCAGAAAGCAATTCCTTCGCCGTCCAGCCAAATGCTTCCGTAACTCTTCCGAATGCGGTAGCCAAACGGTCTGCATAGAATTGGCCATCGTAATTTTGCACTGGGTCCTCTTCAAGCCATGGCTCGATTTCCATCGGCCTATTTCTTGCGTTTGTAACGACATATGCAATCTTCATCCCGGGGGTAAAAGGTAGACCCTTTGCAATCAGTGCTTTTGCAGCCCTTACTTGTATCATGGATTCAGGATTTGCATAATCATCTTTGAAATTCCACTCACCTGCTCTCTTGTCCCAACGCCCCTTGCAGGATTTGCTCATAATCAGGTCGCGTATCGGAGCTTCACCGGATTTTGCAGCAGCTATAGTTTCTATTGCGTGAGTTATCGCCGCCTCAGAATCATCATTTAGGACGTGTTTGAAAATCTCTTTCATACCGTCGGTCAAGAATTTGAATGAGTCCGTCCTTTGAGTCTCATAACCTCTAACGAGCATTTCTTCATTTGGCCATACTATTTGGCCCACGTACCGTTTTTTGGCGCCGTGACTAAAGAATACGGACAAGCCCTTTTCGAACTCCAATTCAGCGCTTGCCTCGCTAAACCTCGTTGCAATTTCGTTTGCAAAGTCAATCATCACTTGCTGTGGGTCATCAACACCTTCGACTGGAGCTTTCACGAAAATTGAATCCGTATCAGAATAAACGACTTCGTATCCCTCCTCGCCTAATTTTTGTATGATTTGCTTGATATTATGCCTAGCCCAAGCGGTGATTGAGGTTCCCAATTCCCTGTGAGTAAAACGATAAAATCCACTTGCAAAAACCCCATAAAATGAATTCATCAATATCTTAACCGCATACTGCATTTGGTCATGATAAGACTTCTCAGCGTTGTCTTTTGCTTCCTTCATACCCTTCTTGTGTTCATCTCTCTGAGCCATCAACTGCTCTAACAGAAGAGGGACCATTCCTCTTCTTGCGGATTCATTTCTAAATTTAGCACCCGTTGGAGACGTGTATAATTCCTCATCTTCAGATGGCTGGTCTGTGCTACTATCTTCGACCCTAGTCGTGTAACAGATATTCTTTCCAATCATAATTGAAGGATACATGGATTTGAAATCTAAAATTGCGACCCACCTGTGTAAACCTGCTTCAACATCGTGAACATAACCTCCCTGAATTTGACCTTCCTTTCTTTCTGCAGAACCAGTCATCGGAACACCGATACCGGTTCTATCCGCAAGCCTGATGACGAGAGAATCAATCAATTGAGAGGTGGTTCCGTTCGCACTAACATCTAGAGGTATCTTTGCAACCGCTGCTACAGCTTCCTTTCTTCTAAACGCTTGAATTTCATGCATAATATCGATTGGTAATTCAGCGTCTCTAAGGCAATATTCCATCACCACATCTGGCCTATTTGCCCATTCTTCATCCATATTAGATGCGTCGACATCCATCTTTTGCATTTCTTCATTGTCTGGAAACAACAGATTTGACACGAAAGATAGAGTCTCACGTTGAGGTCTGAGGGCTTGCCTCGCTTGCCACCACGCATCCATAACGCAGCGCCCTGCCATGTTCCACGCTCTTGTTTGGCTCCTGTTTGGGAATAGAGAATCTCGATTTCTATCCAATTCAGAAGTAGAAACTCTACCCCACCCCATGGTTTTGATTTTGAGTTGATTATCGTTTCTTGAGAGATAATTTGCCCTGTCAACAACTCTTCCAATATCGAAATTATCTATGTTATATCCCGTAATGATGTCAGGGTCTTCACTTCTCACCAAGTCGGTGATTTGGGAAAGAATGTCCAATTCGCTTCCAGAGTAAATGTGCCTTGTCCTTTCTCCACTTCCCATATCTTCAATCACGACGCCTGCACAGTAAATGGTGGGCTTTGCTATTGACGTCTCAAGGTCGAAAGACATGACTTTGAATGGTGCGGGGAAAGGCAAACAATTTTTGACATCATCAAGGGTTAGTTCTACACAAACATCAACCGGATGATCTGAATCCACCATTTCGCCTTCGACGCTAACGTGCATCGAAAAGTCTCCATCCAAAAAGAACCGATTTACGAATGGAATGTCCCCTGATAGAATTGTCCATGAGTGCAATTCTTTGCGTAATTTTGGTACATTGAAAGGTTGGTTTACGAATACTTTCCAAACAGGTTTGTTTCCCAAATATGTCCACTTAGTTTTACTTTCAGAAACCTCTACAACATTTTCCATTTGTCTTACAGCGGAAATATCTCCATCGGTTATGCCAATCCCTGAGGGCGTTATTTCAAACCAGGGCCTAAGACCCTTGACCCTCATCAATACAGATTCTCCACTCTTCGCTCTTGCCCAGAGTTCAATGATTGTTGATTCATCTTCTGAAACGTATCTTCCGGTGATGATTGCTAAATCACCACTCCAGCGCATGGTGTTGTCTAAAAGTCAATAGGACAACAACTTGTCGAATCGCAGTTTTTTGTTTTTTTTCACACAATAATTGAATACCGGCGGGCATTGGTCCACAATAATGGGCGAAGACTTGGTCGATTGGGACAAACTAACATTTTCTATGACCGAGACCGATTTTATGTACATGACAAAAACCAGTGCAGAAGATCCGTGGATGCCTGGAGAAATGAGGCCTTACGGAAACATCTCAATATCTCCTGCCGCAGGTGTTCTAAATTATGGACAGGGACTCTTTGAAGGAATGAAGGCCTACAGAACAACCAATGATAGGGTTGTCCTATTCCGCCCAGAAGAAAATGCGAGAAGAATGCAAAGAGGGGCTGACCGTCTAAAGATGCCCCCGGTCCCAGAATCTATTTTCATTGACGCTGTTGAACAGTGTGTGCAACAAAACTCTAGATGGATTCCTCCAATGGGCAAAGGTGCACTATACGTCAGACCACTACTGAACGGTAGCGGTCCGATTTTAGGAGTCGCACCAGCACCAGAATACACATTTATGGTATATGTTACACCTGTTGGACCTTACTTCAAAGGTGGAATGACGTGCATCAAACTGCTAATCAGTGACCACCATCACAGAGCGGCACCCGGTGGGTCAGGAGGTGTGAAGGCAATCGGCAATTATGCGCCAGGAATGCTACCATCGAAACAAGCAAAAGCCGCTGGATATTCTGAAATCATTTACCTCGATGCTGAAAACCACCAATACATCGAAGAAGTCGGCGCTGCAAACTTCTTCTGCTTGAAAGGAAATACGCTCTACACCCCAGAATTAACCGGTACAATTCTCCCGGGAATTACTCGAGATTCGATTATACAACTTGCCAGACACAAGGGATACGATGTTGTAGAAACAAAGGTTGATGTCCACTTTGCTTTGGAAGCGGATGAGGCTTTCTGTTGTGGCACGGCCGCAGTAATTTCACCAATCGGCTCGATTACTTTTGGAGACAAGATGACAACCTATGGAGACGGTTCAACTCCCGGCAAGGTAACTACCGAGCTATACGATGCGCTAACCAGTATTCAAAACGAGTCCGCTGACGACATATTCGGTTGGGTTCATCCAGTACCTGGGCTCGACTAATTCACTGCTACGTAAATGTAGTAGAAACCGCTGACTACTATACCAAAAGTTATTCCAATCTGGATTGATTTTGATTTCGCTTTTTCTAAAAATCTCTTTCCAGCTTTTACTCCAAACACCGCTGCGATACAAAGTATAGCAGTGACTTCAAGGTGTTCAAGAATGTCTCCCCTATTGAAGTAAAGGTAAACAGGAATCCTCGACAAATCCACACATAGAGCAAGTATACTCGCAGTGGCGGCATAGGACATTTTGTCAGTTAGCCTTCTCTTTAGAAACATGGCTCTTAACGCGCCTTGGTGGCCAGAAAGCCCCCCCATGAAACCAGACCCGAAGCCTCCAAGTCTGTCGTTCGCCTCAGGGATTCGATAACCAGTCCATTTTTCGCTTAAAGATAATAATGGCAGGATAATCAAGAAAAATCCTATGATTATCAAAAGCGGATCTTCGGGCACCATACCTTGTAATGAGGCCCCGATTATTGCTCCAATTACGAGCCATATTCCGTATTTCTTTACCGCTTCGAAATTAACGTATTCTTTCAACACAGCGTACTTTACACCATTGTGTACACCATGCACAATTGCTACCACTGCTACTGCTTCGTGAGGTGGCATCAATAATAGTACGACTGGAGTTATCATTGTAGAAAGTCCAAATCCTGCAGGAACGGTTAATGCTGCAGCGAAAAAAACCGCAATTGCCATCGCCAATTCGACTTCCACATATTGGCCTAATTAGGCAACTACAATATTGTTGCCGACGAATTAAAATAATCAAAATCAAATCATGTTGGTAAAATATAGATTATTGTTTTTTATACTATTATTAAACAAATTTTGTCCACATGCCAGCCCCGTCAAGGCCACAAGTAGTCATACAGCCGATTGTTCAATCCTCAGTAATAACTTCAGAAGAAGCGGAAAAACCGTTGATAATTACGCCACCAAATGCCGAACGATTCGGGGATTTCCTAACAAAATTTACTGAAGTAATAATGTTTGGAATTGCAATGATTGCAATTTGGACGGGTTTGATAGGTATAGCATTCAGTGATGATGCGACGAATTACAATTATCTCATACTATTCGTTGGTGGTCTAATTTCATCAATGATCGCGCTTGCGATGGTTGAATTTTCAAGTAAGAAAAACCAATACTTGTTGATGCCTTCTCAAAATTATCTTCTTGGAATTTCTTTCTTCTTTATGGCAGTCGGATTACTTTGGGGAATAAGATTCTTGGCCGGTTGGCTAACTTATGATTCTCCAATCAATGATTTTGACATATTTGGACCTGCGATAGCAAACGAGGGAGATTGGATTCCTAATGCCAATTTAATTTATGCTCAGGCAGCAGGGTCGATTCTCCTGGTACTAACACAACAAAGATTGCTTAGGAGATATTCTGGAGAATTGACATTTTCATGGACAGTTACTTGTTTCATTCCTCTTGCATTATTGTTGGTAGGTGTGGGCCCATGGATTGATTATTCTAACAACATAATTTCATATGAACTTGGGACAGCTATCGTATGTTTATCAGCGATTGCGATGGCTTCAGCTGTTTATTCGAACAAGTCGATAACCTTCACAATAATAGCATCCGTGTGCGGAATTATTCCTTTAATTTATGAAGTTATGAACACAAATGCCCCTGAAGACGGGGTTGGAGGTTCAATTTCTCTTTTAGTATTCATTATCATCATTCAAGGAT
>JAPOHM010000181.1 GCA_029979405.1 Methanobacteriota archaeon | reverse complement strand
TGACCTTAGAGCCTTAGTCAGAGATTTACAGGTAATGTGTTCATTAATCGAATCCAATCTGACAAAAGAGTTAGTGATAGAGAATATTGAGACCGGAGTTAGGGATACAACAGTTGAAATTTTCCCTGGATTAGATCAATTATACAGGTCAAGAACTGCGAAAAAAGCCATGCAATCTACTCGTTCCTTGGATAAAAGTCCAGATGACCTAGTCGCTTGGGTCTCATGGAATAATGGCGTAGTATTTACAGATAAGCAAGCTGTTCGAAGAGGTTCAAAGTCACTCTCCCTCGCAGATGGGTTATTGACAACTAGGTTCCGCAATACAGCACACAGGTCTTGGTATTGGTCGTCAAATTTGACCGGTTTGTCAGCAAGTGTGACCTCTCCAAAGCCAATAGAAGGACGTATATTTTGTAAATACCCTGATTTTTTGAGGCGTGGGTCTGCTTGGGTAAAACGCTCGGTTGTGGACCGCTTATCAGAGACATGCGGTTGTTCAAAGAAAGCTGTTAGAGAGGAGTTGCTTCCGTCTTTGGTTGCGGTTCAATCAGAAAACAGCGAGGACTTTTCAATTTCCATTGCGTTAGGACTTTCACCTGAAGAGCATGTGGCAATTTGTGGTTTGGCAGTATCTCACCGTAGCACAAAAGAATTGATGGAAAGGTATGCTAAGGAATTAGAAAAATCGAATTCAGAAATTATGGTTCCTGTTGTAGAAGAAATTCCACAGGTAGAAATCGACACCGATGAAGAGCCATCATCGAATCCGGGTCAAATGAAATTGTTCTAATTTTTTTCATTTGATTTATCTTCCATCTTCTCAAACAATTCACGAATTAATTTAACAGAAGCTCTATCTGGTGCTTCTCTTTCTTCTCTAGCCCAGGTTCTAGGGTGTAACAATAGTAAAGCTGTCATCAATTCGAGCCTTCCAAACCACATCAAAACTGAGGTAATCAATAGGGATGGTGTTCCCATAGATGCCCATGTATTGGAGGGTCCATAATCTCCCAAAGTAGGACCAGTGTTTCCGAGAGCAGATGCTACTACTGCAACTACCGATTCAAAGTCAGAGTTAGGCATAGTTACTGCCAAAATGATACAAGATATTGCAAATAAGCCAGTCCAAACAAATAGCATACCTACTATCAATCCTAACCTTTCATTGTCCACAACTTCGTTATTCATGCGGATTTGTACGACACGCTTCGGTTGTACGATTCTGCCGATTTCTCTCCAGGCGATCTTTAGTCCAAGTTTGACACGCATCAATTTCAGTCCACCACTGGTTGAACCTGCACAAGCTCCTACTATCATCAATAAGAAGAGGAAAATGTGAGTAACAACTGGCCATAGCATGTAATCAGAGTTTGTGTATCCAGTACTAGTTCCGATTGAAACAACTGTGAAAAGTGAATCAAAGAATCCTTCACTGAGATTACTTCCTTGAGAAATCAATGCTAAGAATACGAATAGAGTGGTTGCAACAATCACCAAGACGTAACTTCTTCCTTCTTGGTCGGCGAATACTTTGTCCCATTGCTTTTCCCAAGCAAGCCAAATTAGAGTAAAATTGACACCTGCTAAGAACATGAAACAAATTATAATCGATTCAACGACAAAACTGTCATAGTATGCAATTGATGCGTCGTGGGTTGAGAATCCACCAGATGGCATGGTTGTTAATCCATGATTGAAAGCATCGAACATTGTCATTCCTCCAACTGACCATAGCAGAATTATCTCTAAGGCAGTCAATATGATGTATATCGTCCAAAGCGCAAGCGCAGTTTCCTGTAATTTTGGACGTAATCTTGAGAGAGAAGGTCCAGTCAGTTCAGCTCTTGCTAATGCCATTCCTCCTCCTAAAACTCGTGAAAGTAGCATGAGTCCAAGCATAATTATTCCCATGCCTCCAAGCCATTGAGTTAATGAACGCCAAATTAGAATCCCCTTTGGTTGAGCGTTTATGCAATCAGGGGTAGTTCCTGGAATACAATTTGGACTCATTGAGTGCTCGATAACAGTTGCACCAGTTGTTGTAAAACCAGACATCGATTCAAACCAAGAATTAACGAAACCTCTAGCGATATCAGCCATCGCTGAACCATCTGTGAATGGTCCATGGAATACACCTCCAAGCCAAAATGGTAGACTTCCCACCAATACTGCCACAGGCCAAGCGAGGGCTACTGCAGCGAATGCTTCTCTGTCTCTCAACCTTTCAGTTGTGTCTGACCTAACGCCAATGCTAAGCATAGCTAATCCAATAAGTCCAGAGAATACCAACGGAATCAAGAAAGCGACTGCGGCAGTATTTAGCCCATCTAGCCACCATGTTAGAAGAAAACTGAATGAAAGAGGAATTAGCATTGCAACCATCGTCCAACCGACGATCAGAGACAATACATCTCGACGCATTTTAATCTCACACCTTGAATTTTCGTTCTAGGTCATTAACCCTATCTGGAGGTAGGAAAATGGTTAGTCTGTCTCCCTCAAGGAGAGATTTTGAGGAGGAAGGGCGCATAGTTTCCCACTCTTCGTGAATATTTTTTCTCTGTATAAATGCGACTTTACACCATTCAGGTAGCCCAGCATCAGCAATTGTTTTTCCCGCAAACTTGACTTCTGGCAATACTGGGAGGCAAATCCCAATCACCTCAGGTACGCTGGATAAAACTGCATATGGCCCCGGGAGTTCGGAATGAATCTTTGCGAGTATCGTATCGATTGCAACCCTCTTCCTATCGACAGAGAATGTTATTCCCATCCTTCGGACAACATTTACCAAGTCTGCATCATATAGAATCAGCCCAGTTCTTTCTACTCCCATGTCGCTTGCCAAAAGTACTGCAGCAATTGAAGCGTGATCATTTTCGAGGGCTGATATTGCTAAATCGAATGAAGATATTTCAATTTCCGACAATAAATCTTTGTCCAAATGGTCACCATGTATTATTTCGATACCCTTTCGATTTCCTAAGTCGGAACCCGAAAGTGTGTTTGCCTTTTCTAGGTCTCTTTCAACAACAGTTACGAATGCATTGGAGTCTAACCATGCCTTCGCAAGTCTTGTCCCAACCAATCCTGCGCCAAAAATCGCAACTCTCGGT